>NZ_JABAIW010000033.1:0-57789 GCF_014231265.1 Clostridium sp. DJ247
AACAAATGATAATAAGTTAGGAGGAGGAGGTAATACTGCAAAGCTCAGTGATGGTAAATCACAATCTCAAAATAATACTAAACCTACAACTAACTCCAATTCTAAAACAAATGATAATAAGTTAGGAGGAGGAGGTAATACTGCAAAGCTCAGTGATGGTAAATCACAATCTCAAAATAATATTAAACCTACAACTAACTCCAATTCTAAAACAAATGATAATAAGTTAGGAGGAGGGGGTAATGCAGCAAAGCTCAGAGATGATAAATCACAATCTCAAAATAATACTAAACCTACAACTAGCTCTAATTCCAAAACAAATGATAATAAGTTAGGAGGAGGGGGTAATGCAGCAAAGCTCAGTGATGGTAAATCACAACCTCGAAATAGTACTAAACCTAAAACTAATGACAACAAGTCCCCAGCAAGTAGCACTAGCCCAAAAATTAGTGATACAAAAGTTGTAGAGAATAATAAATTGAAAAATAGTGACAATGTAAAAGCTTCTAATAATACTCCTAAATCAAATGAAACAAGATCAACAGATAGTAGTACGCAAAAGGTCAGTGATAGCAAAGATACATCAATGTCTGAACCACAGAATAGTAACTTAAATTATAATAATAAAAATAACTTGAAAGAAGGTGAGGTAAAATCAATGACGGAGGACAATAATTCACCTTTAACTAATAACGATGCATATTTAAATAGTGGTGAAAATCAGTTATCTAACAACACAAATACAGAAAAAAACTTGTCAGAGGAAAATTCAGCATTACAAAGTAATGATTCAACACAAACAACGGTAAAAGACTCACCTAATGAAACCAATGATAATAATGTTAATACCAATAGTGATGAAAAAAACCTATCAGACAATAGTGAAAATGCCAAAAGCTCTAACACAGATGAAGCAAATAAATCATTAGCTTCAGAAAATAGTAGTTTAAGTGAAACCTTAGATAAAAGTCTTTCAAATACCAACCAATCATCCGTAGATAACAGTACATCTAGTGAATTTAATTATGTAAGTGGATGCTGTATGCAGAATATCAATGCATTAGAAAGTATTTTTCAACAACTAGTTAATGAAAACATTAGTCTATCAATAAATGATGCTGATAGAGGACTAATTACAAATTCTTTGGTTGTTTCTGTGGAGAATAGTATTATTAAACTTAAAACCCGAAAAAATAGATTAATCATAGTACCTATTTGTGAAATTGTTGCAATTAAAACAAATATACTATCTGTAATTAATTTTAGTCAATATGATACCATAAATACTGACAATAGTTATAATCTTAAGTGTGAAGGTATTGAAAAGTATCTTAATTCTATGATTGATAGAAGGGTGCTTATACAAACAATGGGTACTGGTGAATTTAGATATATTAATAATAAACCTATAACTAAAGTTGGAAGAGGCTTTGTAATCATTGATAACAATATTCTTGTGTCTTTATGTAAAATTAATTTAATTGAAGAGCTAAATTGTAACTAATTCATAGACAAAACCTGTGTTAAAGCTTAGTAATACAGGTTTTTAAGTTTTTTTATAAAGTTTTTATCACGCATATTGAAATATAGTAATAGTTTCTTTATGTCTAAACTCTTATAAGAGTAATACTTAAAAATCAGTTCATTAAGTTTTCATATTAAATATTTAAAATCAGCTAACTATATATTGCTAATGAAAATAATAAATACCAGTATTTTGTATAGACAAAAATTTAAATAATAGTAAAATAATCTTATATGATATAAAGATTAAGAGGGTGAAACCACAATGTATATTTCTGAAAGTAAATTGAAAGTAAGATATGTTGAAACAGACCAAATGGGAATAGTTCATCATTCTAATTATTATGCATGGTTTGAAGTAGGGAGAGGTGACTTTATTACAAAACTAGGTATAAGTTACCGTGATATGGAAAATCAAGGCATAATGATGCCTATTATGGAAACATACTGTAAATACCATGAAGGTGCAAAATATGAGGATGATATAATAATCAAAACATACATAGAAGAACTAAGTCCTGTGAAAGTAGTGTTTAGCTATGACGTTATAAGAGAAGCAGATGGAAAAACTTTAGCTAAGGGTAAAACCACTCAAACTTTTATAAACAATAATTTCAAAATAATTAATTTAAAAAAAGCTTTTCCTGATTTGTGGAACAAAATGTTGCAATTGAAATAAAGTGAAACTTGAATCAGAGTGAGTTTTAAAGCGAGTAGTTATGATATAAAAATATATTTAAATGAGGAGATACTATGGATAACAAAAAAATATTAGCTATGGATCCATATATATTGCTAAGCTGGATAAATACTAAGTTAAGAGATGAATTTAATACTTTAGACATGTTATGTGACGATTATGAAATAGAAAATGAAGATATTATAAACAAATTGAAGTTTATAGACTATATATACAACGAAGAAACTAATCAGTTTATTTCTAGTGAAGCTTAAGATTGTATATCAATAAAAAAGAGAGTAAGAACTCTCTTTTTTATTCTACCCCTTGATATATAGATACTATATAATCAAATTCTTCAGGATTTGAAATTTCTCCGTAGCTATCTTCGCTGATTCCAGGATAATAATATAATATAAATTTTTCTTTTGTTCTGTAATTTTCAATAATGATATATTTTTGATCTAATTCTATATCCTGAAGAGTTGCTAAGGCTTTATATTTGTCCAATTCACCAGTTCTGTCGTTAGTTAAATCTAGAGACCAGTTATCATATGTTCTTACATTGATTTTTTTATTATCACAGTATACGATTCTTGATTTAGGTTTACAAGCTAAGCAGCCATCAAATTTAGACTCCATGGAATTTTTGTAAACACACTTACTACAGTTTTCTAATTGAGTTAAGGTTTCTTCGTTATCTGTTTTGTATGAATTTAAAAGGTCTATATATTTATCCTGATCAAATAACTTTGAAAAAGAACTTTTTTTATTAAGTTCAGATTCTGCTGCTTCTATTAATTCTATATATTTTTTTAATAAAGGAAGCTTAGTTACGTATTTTCTGCTATTTAAATCTTTATCACTGATAAATGGTGACACGTTGTCAATAGCATAGGTTAAGTCCACATATATTTTGCCAAAATACTCTTTTTCTCTTTTTATAAATTCTTCACTCTTACTCATAATACCACCTTAATTCTAACTATATTTTTTAGTGTTTATTTTTAAATTAGGATTTTTTTATAAAATACTTTATATGATAATATTACATTTATTATATAGTATAAATTACCGTATTTCAATTTCAATATTGTGCTATTATAAATGTATTAGGCTAAAAAAACAAAATAACTAATTTACTCTTTAATTTATGCTGTATATCTTTGTTTAGCTAATTATTTACTGTAAAAAGATAAATTATTTTTGTAAATTGTTATTTTATTTATAGTTATAATGTATACATATGAATACCTAGATTAAGGAGTGTATTTATGAATAGCTGGATTAAAACGTTTTAAGTTACCTACAAGCGTTGCCTTAATTGATATAAAAGATAAGAAAATAGTGGCTAAAATTATTGAAATAAAATGTAATTAAGAATTTAGATATATAGTGTAAAATTACCACCTTTGAAAGTAAAAGCAGTAATTTTACACAAATACCAATATATAATCTAGATATCTGCATCTCCTATTTTGGGGGTTATATCCTCTAAGCTATTTGGTAAATTTAGATTAGGATTTTCTAAGTCTCCACCAAGTTCTTTGAGTATTTGCTTAGCTCTATCCTCTTCATTTGCTTCTACGTTAACAATTACCTTATAGTTAACATCAGCAATTTCTTCGAATTTTCCCATACCGCTTACCATAGGGCTTGCTGCGTCTAGTGGTCTTTGTGAAGGATCGTCAGCACGTTGTCCTGAGTTTAACACTAGAAAGCTTTGATTTGTAACGTGTTCGCTTCCAGGAAACTTAGATTCAGCATCATTATTGGTAAAATCAACAAAGTGATCATTTATATCCGCTACAGCATTTTTAAATCCTTCACCTTTTAATTTGCTTACGGCTTCATTAGCATTCTTTATTCCGCTAAAAAAGGCTTCAATTTTCATATAGGTTCTCCTTTCTTTCTATAAACATAACTAAAAATATCTTTTCACTATAAAGGAAATATTATTCCTTATAACAAACTTCAGTAGATTATTAAATAATATAAAAATAATATGAAAATTATAAAAAAACGTATATACTATAATATGAGAAGAATATGTCTAATATAGTTAAAAATAGATATTCAGTAGTATGAGTTTAAGGAGTACAAACTATGAAATATAAAATTGGACAAAAAATTGAGTTTACAGATAACTTTAGTATAAGTGTTGAAAAGGGTAAAAATGCCAATATAGTTAAAGGTGATCAAGCTATAGTGGTAAGAAAAGTAGGTAATACTTCAGGAGAGATAGTATATGTAACCGGTGAAGCATCTGGTCTTAGTCAGGTAATTTCAATTGAAGTAGATGATAATATAGATGCAGATCTTCTTGCAAAAAGAATTATGGATGAACTGGGAAAGTAATACGTAATATCTAATTAATAAATTTTTATCCGATGACTACCCGCTCTAATACTCTTATCTTTATATAAAACCTAAAAGTTTATAATAGTTATTAAAGTCTATAATAGTTGCTAATGTAAAAAGCTGATTATAATAATTTTTTATGCTTAAGCATAGGATTCTTATTTAATTAATAAAATTAAATAAGAACTATGAATGCTTAAAAAATAAAAATTAGGAGACTTTTATGAGAACTTTTATGGTTTTATATAGAGTTAGAAAAATAACATTGTTAACTATGCTGGCAGCTATATATGTAAGTGCATTGATAGTTTTCGGATTAGCTTATTGGAGAATAGCAAATAGGTCATCAGGCGAATTTTTTATTTTTGAAAATGACATTAATATGAAAACAAAGGTTAATGTTTTTAAGCGAAAACTTAAAATTAATATATATAATAAAGAATTTGACCAAGCTATAAGAGATCTAATTACTTCAGAAGAATATAAAAGACCTGTGGTAAAGCTGCCGAATGGTAACAATAATCTTTACCCATTTGCATTAGAAAATCCCTTAGGAGAAATATGGGCTAATTATTACTTTTTATTATTACAGAATAAAGGCATTACTCATATGAAAATAGATAGTTCCAGCCAACAAAGTATAAATAATAAGCTTCCTGCTTATAAATTAGTTATATCTTTTTATAAGGTAAGTGATGTAGATGTTAATACAAAATATTTCCTATACAAAAAGTCAGATAAAAAACTTTTAAATCAAGTAGGAACTCTCACTATATGGATAAAAAACTATCCTATATTAGAAAAAGAATTATTTCAAGATAACTACTATTATCCCTTAAATTTTTACTTTACAAATCTTGTAGAAAACTCTGTGTCTTTTTTAGATGATAGTCCTATAATTCTAAAAGGAGTGGCTGGTGGAAGTTTCAAATATCCTGTTTGGAACTTTATGTATTTTAGTGCTGTAACTATAACAACTTTAGGATATGGAGATATTTTACCTAATTCTACTTTGGTGCGTATACTTGTAATGTTTGAGACTGTATTTGGAGTATTAATAAGTGGAATGTTTGTTTCATGTCTATTTTGGAACAGATAAGTTAAATATAGATTACCCTGCCCGAAATTTAACTTATACTCCGGAATATGCTGCCAAACTTCGGCACGTTAAAAACTTTTAATTAGTCTAAAGTTCGTGTTTAAGCAGAGAGCCAAAATCTGTGATTTTGCGCGAATCGCTTACTCCTCTGACGAAAGGAAGAGGAGTTTCATAATAATATAAAGAACCTTTGATAAACTCGTACCTCAGTCCGGACCAACTTATCAATTACCATTGATAAGTCGCTCGTTGAAAGCCATTCAGGCTTTCAACCATATAAAAGCTCCTAAGATTTTCAAAAACACTTCACTAAGACTAATAAAAAAGTTTTTAAAAGTGCCATCAGTTTTGGCAGCATATTCCTACGTATAAGTTAAATTTAATTTATTTCACACAGCGTATTACCGTATTTACTACTAGTCAATGGTTTAACAAGGTTATTTTTAAAATATTGTGTAGCAAAATATGGAATGTGTTATAATATAAGCGTTAGAAAAATAAATTCGATATTATTAGTTGAAAGCTAATAGAAATTTAAAACCAAGGATATGAAAGGAGCTATTTAAGTATGACAGAAAAATTATTTTATGAGAATCCCTATTTAAAAGAATGTGAGGCTGAAATTGTTCAAAGTTTTTGTGACAATGGAAAAATCATTGTGGTATTAGATAAAACTCCATTTTATCCAGAAGGTGGTGGTCAACCTTGTGATTTGGGTAAAATTGATAACATAAAAGTCTTAGATGTATATGAAGACAACGAGGTAATTTATCATGTATTGGAGAAGGCTCCTGAAAATAAAAAAGTATTTTGCAGTATTGATTTTAACAGACGCTTTGACCTAATGCAGCAGCACTCAGGTGAACATCTTTTAGCTGGTGCAATTTATAAGTTATATAAAGGAAATAACAAAGGCTTCCACCTAGGAGAAGAGTATGTAACCTTAGACATTGATATTGAAACTATAACAGAGGAAATGGTTAGAAACATTGAAGCTGAAGTAAATAATTATATTTTTAGAAATCAAGAAATAAATACCTGTATAGTTTCTAAGGAAGAAATTTCAAAGTTTCCTTTAAGAAAAAGTATAAATGTGGATGAAGATATAAGAATTGTAGAGGCAAAGGATATTGACTGCTGTGCTTGTTGTGGAACTCATGTATTGAGAACAGGAGAAGTAGGTCTAATAAAAATTATAAAGACTGAAAGATATAAAGGTATGACTAGAATATACTTTAAGTGTGGTAATAGAGCTCTTAAAGATTTTCAACATAAGCATGAAGTAGTTTCGAAGCTAACTAGAAGTTTTTCATCTGACGAGTATAATTTAATAGAAACAATTGAAAATCAGATTTCTCAAGCTGATAGCATAAAGAAGGAATTAGTGAAATTAAAGAAAAAGCTTGCAGAAATAGAAGCAGCACAATTAGTTAACCAGGTGAGTTATTCTACTATTTTTAAAAAGTATAATGATAAAAGTTTTGAAGATGTTCAGTTAATTGTGTCAGCTTTAGAAAAAGAAGAATATATAGTAATAATAACTTCTTCATTAGATAACAAGATAATATTCCAGAACAATAGTAAGTATGATGTTAACTGTGGAGGCTTGTTTAAGGCAAATATTAAAGAGTTTAATGGTAAAGGTGGAGGAAATGCTAAGAAAGCTCAAGGAACCTTTGAGAATGAAGATGATTTAGATAGGTTTTCAACTTTCTTACTTTCATCTATAGAGCCACTTACTCATGTATAAATCATTAAATATATACTTATATTTGATTTATTTCATTTAAAAATAAAAAACACAGGAGATTTATATTAATCTATTCTGTGTTTTTCTATTAATTTTTCCCATAATTATCTTGATATAATATCCTTAATAACCTCTCCGCCGATTATCATTCCTGCAACTGGTGGAACAAATGAGATACTGCCTGGAATTTGTCTTTTTGCAGTGCATTTTTTGGAGCCGCTAGAACATACGCAGCCTTCCTTGCATGTTATAACTTCTTCTAATTTTGGTTTTAATGGAGTTTCTTCAGAATATAACACTTTTAAACTTTTTATACCTCTTTTTTTAAGTTCAGATCTCATTACTTTTGCTAATGGACATATCTTAGTATCATATATATCGGCTATTTTAAATTGGGTAGGATCTAATTTGTTACCTGTTCCCATACAGCTTATTATATTTATATTGTGATTCTTACACCAAACTACTAAAGACAGTTTTGAAGATACTGTGTCGATAGCATCAATAACGTAATCTGTATCTAAAGGTATTAAATCGCTTATGTTATCCTCTTTGATAAATGTTTGATAAATGTCTACTTTACAATTACGATTAATTTGCATAACTCTTTCCTTTAATACTGATACTTTAGGTTTACCAATAGTATCAAAGGTAGCATGTATTTGTCTGTTTATATTTGTAAGACAGATAGTGTCATCGTCAACTAAAATTAGATGTCCAACACCTGCTCTAACTAATGCTTCTAGAGCAAAGCTTCCAACACCTCCTAAGCCTAGTACTACTACCTTACTTTGCTGAAGTTTCTCTAAAGCTTCTTTTCCAACTAGTAATTCTGTTCTTGAAAGTGAATGCTGTTTCATTGGTATCTCCTCTTATTTAAAAATTATTATAATTGAACCAATCCAGAGCGTAGCAGCTCTTAACTCCCCCTTGTAGAAGATGGAGTATTAGGGCTGACAGTCCAGTGGATAAGTTGAAAAAATTATTATAATTATAGTTTTACGTGTATAGTATATATTAATTTAAATAAATGTCAATATTTCATTTAAAAACTTTAAATATTATTATATTGCATGCAATAATTCATTAATAGTATGTTTTGGGAGAAAATAATTGACAAATAGATTAAAAAACTTTTCGAGGAGAATATATTAAAGTTAATTTAACTTTTCTAGTAACACGTTTTTAAAATCATTTGGAATTAGCGGAATTTTTTTTATATTTTATTTTTTCTTAAAAATACTCCAAAGTCGAAAAAAAGGTGTATATTTATTAATAAGAACTTTATTTAGAAAAGAGGGTTAACTATGAAAATGATAAGGCAATTTGCAATTGTACTTCTAATTTGCTTCCTAGGTGAATTGCTTAGAAGGGTTTTTAACTTAACTATACCGGGTAATGTGCTTGGTATGATATTATTATTAATTCTACTATGCTCTAGAGTTATCAAATTAGAATTAGTAGAAGATATAAGTAATTTCCTGTTGGATCACTTGTCCTTCTTCTTCGTTCCAGCTGGTGTTGGTCTTATTACAAGTGTAAGTACTATAAAAGATTGTTGGCAATATTTAATTCTTATAGTGGTTATATCTACAGTTGTTGTTATGGCTATTACTGGAATAACAGTTCAATTATTTAAGAGGAGTTGAAGTCTATGAAAGATTTAATATCTACACCGTTATTCGCTATAATGGTTTCGCTAATAGCTTTTGAGATAGGTTGTATTATTTATAAAAAAACAAAATTAGCTATTTTGAATCCGCTTTTAATAGGAATAATTCTAGTAATGATATCTTTAAAGTATCTTAATATAAGCGTGTCAGATTATGATAAAGGTGGACAGTTCATAACATTCTTTTTATCTCCGGCAACCGTAGTATTGGCTGTACCGCTTTATAAGAAAATTAAACTTTTAAAAGAATATGCAATACCAATATTTGCAGGGATTACCTTAGGTACTTTAGGTGGAATTATAACTATAATATTCTTATGTCGTTTATTTGGGTTAACCAAGCCTATTGATGTTTCGATGATTCCTAAATCTATAACTACACCAATTGGAGTTGAGGTTTCAAAGCAATTAGGAGGAATTCCATCCATTACTGTAGCCGCTATAATAATAACAGGTATAATTGGATCCATAATAGGCCCTGCTGTTTTTAAAATTTTTAGAATAAAGGATAAAGTAGCTATAGGGGTGGCTCTTGGAACTTCTTCCCATGCTGTTGGTACAGCAAAAGCCATTGAATTAGGAGAAACAGAAGGTGCTATGAGTAGTCTTTCCATAGGAGTTGCCGGACTCATTACCGTGCTAATAGCTCCTATAGTAGTAAAATTTTTGTACAGTTTAATATAATATTAAGTTTATATTGTAGAACTAAAAAACTGTTTAATTTTATGGAAAGTTAAACAGTTTTTTAGTTCTAAATAATATTTAATTTTAGCTGTTATATTTTTATTGAGTTATCAGCAGAATTCATTTTTTCTACTATTATGTACATATTAGTGATTTCTCCCACCCTCAGCTTATCTTTCAAATTGTAGTAATCTAGGCAAGTTCCACAGCTAAGTATGTTAACTCCTCTTTCCTCTAGTTTTTTTATGCTCGATATGCAGTCTGATCCATCAGTTGCAAGTTTAACTCCAGCATTTAAGAACATTAAGTCAGATGGCATAGAGTTACTCTCAGATAAAGCGTATAAATAGCTTTTCATTAAAGTAGTACCTAAAGTATCATCTCCTAATCCAAGCTTGTCATTAGTTATTAATATTACTAGCTTTTTATCATTAGTTTCCTTAGATAAACTATTTATAGTTTCCTTATTTATAGTAATATAATACAAATCATTATTTTTATCTATAGTGCTTTTAAAGTTATTACTTTGTGCAAATTTAACTATATTATTTTTTGCTACTTCGTTATCTACTATAACAGTAGCCTCACCTTTACTAATAGAATCAAAATATTTTTTTGTGTTGATTACAGGTATAGGACAATTTAATCCCTTACAGTCAATTATATTATTCATCGTTAACAACACCCTTTCTAAATTAATTGAAGGAATTTATTATATATTATTGATATTTGGTTAAATTAATGTATGTATAGTATAAAAGAGAATAATATCTTTTACATAAATAAATTATATCATAATTATATATTTAGACTAATAAGTATTAAGAATATATATCATAACAACTATTAGTTAATATAATAACTATTAATTATTCATTAACTAATAGTTGTTATGGTAAGGATTACATGGAAAAATAAGCTGCTAAAATCAGAATTTTACGAAATATAGACTAACATGAAAAATATATGATATTATGATATACAGTATCTTGTATAAGATAATTTATAAAATAATTTACAATAACATATAGAAAGGGTTTTTTTATGAAGGAGTTTATTTTTAATTCTACATTTATTCATAATTCAACATTTATTTTTCAGATTGCTGTATTTACCATAACCATGTATTACTTGATTCTTTCTTTATTTGGTCTTTATAAAAGAGAAGACAAGGGGGCAGAGAGCAGTGTTCAAGGAAAGAGGTTTGCATTAATAGTAGCTGCTCATAATGAAGAAACGGTTATAGGTAAGATTATAGAAAGTTTGAAAGATTTAGATTATCCAAAGGAAATGTATGATATTTTTATCGTTGCAGATAACTGTGATGATAACACTGCAAGTATAGCAAGTAGCTATGATGTTAATGTGTACCAAAGGAAAGTACAAGATAAAAGAGGAAAAGGTTATGCATTAGAATGGATGTTTGATAGAATTTTTAGAATGAATAAGCATTACGATGCAATAGCTATTTTTGATGCGGATAACTTAGTTTCTAAGAACTTTCTAAAAGAAATGAATTACAAGTTGTCACAGGGATATAAGGTAGTTCAAGGATATATAGATAGTAAAAATCCTAATGATTCATGGATTACTCAGTCCTATTCTATATCCTTTTGGACAGCAAATAGACTTTTCCAATTGTCTAGAGCAAATTTAGGACTATCTAATCAAATTGGAGGAACTGGTTTTTGTATGGATGTTGATATATTAAAGAAGCTTGGTTGGGGTGCTACCTGCTTAACAGAGGATTTAGAATTTACATGTAAACTTGTTTTGAATGGATATAAGGTTGGGTGGGCACACAATGCTATAGTTTATGATGAAAAACCGCTAACGTTAAAGCAGTCATGGAATCAAAGAAAGAGATGGATGCAAGGGTTTACTGATGTTGCTTCAAGGTTTTTCTTTAAGCTTCTAAAAAAGGGCATAAAAGAAAGAAATTTCACTGCTTTGGATTGTGCTCTATATACTATACAGCCTTTTATCATATTGTTAATAGGTATATCTGCTATATTGACTCTTTTACAAAGTAATACAGGAGGATTAGATATATTTACTATAGATCAATATTTTCCTCATGCATGGAAGGTCTTTAGTATAGCTCAATTTATGTTTACACCACTAATCCTGCTTTTAGAAAGTAAGCTTTCTAAAAAAATGTTTGCAGTATTTGCATTATATTCGCTAAATGTGATTATATTGTTTAATATATTTAATGATCCTGTAAACCCGCCAACATCTATAGAAGTGTCATTAGGAAAGATTACTTACATAGGAGTATTTATTATAGCTCTGTATATAATAGATAAAAAGTATTCACTTAAGATATTTATTTGGTATTTAATGTATGGAATATATACTTTAACATGGATACCAATAACTATACAAGGAATAATGGATAAGAACAATAAGGAATGGAGTCACACAAAACATATAAGACAGATAAGTATTCAAGAAGTTGAATAATTAAAAGCCTGTAGAAATACAGGCTTTTAAATTTACATATATTCTTTTTCAAGCTTTTCAATTGTTTTTTTATATAATCGAAATGCATCTTCATTTTCATCTTTTTCGATTAAACTAATACATTTAAGAATTAGATTTTCATATATGTCATTATAAATAAGATTTGAGTTTGGTAATCTATCAATATTTTCGATAATTTTAGGTGCTATGCTATAATATTTTTTTACTTCATTGCTTCCAAAGTTATCCTTCATTAAATATTCGTCTCTAAACTTACGTAAACACGTTAGTTCATAACAGTTATCATCTAAGCCTTTAGATTTAACACAGGCAGTGGTTAAAAAGCATTCATCTTCACCTTTTAGAACTCTCTTATATAAACGACAGCTCTTAAACTTATGCTTATCAAAACAAAATTTGTTAACATAATCCATATCTGATAATCCTCTTTTACTTGATTTATCTGCATCGCAGTAATAATCACCCTTTTCTTCTCTTAAAAATTGACATTGAGACATACTGAAATCCTCCTATTTTTGCTATAGGGTTCCTGCAGGTCAACTTAACTTATACTCCGAAATATGTTGCCAAACTTCAGCACGTTAAAAACTTTTAATCAGTCTAAAGTTCGTGTTTATGAAAATCTAAGAATCTTTGATAAACTCGTACCTCAGTCCGGACCAACTTATCAATTACCATTGATAAGTCGCTGGTTGAAAGCCATTCAGGCTTTCAACCATATAAAAGCTCCTAAGATTTTCAAAAACACTTCACTAAGACTGATAAAAAAGTTTTTAAATGTGCTTTCAGTTTTGGCAACATATTTCTACGTATAAGTTAAGTTTCAAGTCTGGAAACCAATAAACATATTTATATAAATAATATATTGTTATAGGATATTTTAGAACTTTTTATTTAAAGTTTTTTAATATATAAAGGGTTTTAAATAAAAAGTTTATAACTATATAAAAAATATGAATTACTTTTTAGTTTTTGAGAAAAATAATTTTGGAGGTGTTGGTAGTGAAAAAAATTGGAATTGAAAAAGGGCTAACTGACTTAGAAGACTATTTATCAAATGAGGGCTATTCAGTTAAAGAATTTGATAGAAACAGCATTGAAAATTCTTCTTTTTATGATAACTTAGATGCAGTGGTAATAACTGGACAAAGCGTGAATGTACTTGGATATGGAGACACAAAAACAAAAGTACCACAGGTATATGCAGACGGATTAACACTAGAAGAAATAAAAAATCAAATAGAAACTAAAATTGGTGGAAAATAAAATCAAGCTGAGAGCTTATCTAACATAGTTTTGTTTTTTAATTATTTGTGATTTTAATATAATCTAAATATTAAGTAATATAAATATTAAAAGAGCACTAAGTGAACTTTAATTCCCTTAGTGTTCTTTTAATATATGAGTAAATTGTTATGATTTTATCTATTTAAGTAGTAAAACTTGCAGAAATTTTACTTGCTAAGTATAAATTGGCTTGTTTTCATACAAAAATTAGGTTACAATATGTACTATTAATTAGAAAATCGACAATAGGTGATATAATGGAAGAAAGATTACAAAAGTATATGGCTTCCTGTGGTTTAGCCTCAAGAAGAAAATGTGAGGAGATAATTTCACAGGGGCGTGTTAAAGTTAATGGAAAAACAGTTAAAGAACTTGGATTTAAGGTAAATATCATTAATGATATAGTTACTGTGGATGAAAAAATTATAAAACCAGAAGAAAAAAAGGTATACATAGCTTTGAATAAACCAGAAGGGTATATTTCTTCAGTTAAAGACGAAAAAGGAAGAAAAACAATTTTAGATTTAGTAGAGATAAAGGAAAGAGTGTATCCTATTGGAAGGTTAGATTATGATACATCGGGGTTAATATTATTAACTAACGACGGAAATGTTTATAATAAAATAATACATCCAAGGGAAGAAAAAAATAAGATTTATATAGCTTTGGTTAAGGGGCTACCCTCTGAAGAAGATATTTTTAAATTTGAAAAGGGTTTAGACATTGATGGTTATATTACAGCTCCTGCTACCTTTAAAATTCTAAAGTGTTATAATGATTCCTCAGAAGTTCAAATAATAATACACGAAGGACGAAATAGACAAATAAGAAAGATGTGTGAAATAATAAAACATCCAGTATTGAGTTTAAAAAGAATTCAAATTGGAAAGATAAAACTTGGAAATCTGCCTAAAGGTAAGTGGAGATTGTTAACTGATGATGAAATACAATATATAAAGGGGTTATAATACTTTTTTGCATATAAAATGAAGGAGCTTAAATATGTTTAAATATGTCTTAGATGTAAGTAGCTTATCTCACTATATAGTAAAAAATTTTTGTAATAAGTTTGACTTTGCAGTAGATGCTACCTTAGGAAATGGATATGATACTGATTTTCTTTGTTCATATTTCTCCAAGGTGTATTCTTTTGACATACAAAGTGATGCAGTAAATGCATACAGATCCAAAGAAAAAAATAATGTACTATTAATAAATGATTCCCATGAAAATTTTAATGAATATATAAGTGAAAATATAGATTGTATTATGTATAATTTGGGTTTTTTACCTGGAGGCGATAAAAACATAACAACAACGTGGCAATCTACTCTAAAAAGCCTAGAATGTGGTTTAAAAATATTAGAAAATGGAGGTATTATTACTTTAGCATTATACAGAGGTCATGAAGAAGGTAAAAAAGAAGAAAAAGCTATATTAAATTTTGTAGAGAATCTTCCGAAAAATAAATATGGAGTATTACTTCATTCTTTTTTGAATAGAGATAACAATCCCCCATTGTTAATAGTTATAGAAAAAAAATAGGAGGTGAATTTTCATTAGGTTTTTTAAAGCTTGATGAAAAATTATGAAAGATAAATTAGAATTAATAGCAACTAAAGAATTTCCACTGTATGAGGATATGTATAAAATTGTTGATTTTTTGAATAAAAATTTAGGAAAATATGATATTGTGTTTGGAATAACTGAACATAATGGTAAAAATACAATAAATATTTATAAAGAAGAGTAATAAGCAATTGAATGTTGTATTGAAAAATAGTTCAATAGATGGTAAAATGAAATAAATATTGCATAAATACGGGGATTGGTAGAAAGGATTGAACAAGATGGATGAGGGTAATACTAAACAGGATTTGATGAGAACTATACAGGTTAAGTTTCCAAGATTAAGTAAAGGACAAAAGCTAATTGCAGAATATATTTTAAAGCATTATGATAAAGCTGCTTTTATGACTGCTGCAAAACTAGGTGTTAGTGTTGGTGTTAGTGAATCTACAGTTGTTAGATTTGCAAATGAACTTGGCTTTACAGGTTATCCTAAACTTCAAAAAGCTTTACAAGAATTAATAAAAAACAAGCTTACCACTGTGCAAAGAATTGAGCTGTCAAATGATTTTGTTAGTGAAGAAAGTGCTCTAAAGGGTGTTTTGAAATCTGATATGGAAAATATAAGAGCAACTTTAGAAAAAATTAATCACAAAACTTTTGAAGATGTGGTTAACGGGATTTTTACAGCTGAAAAAATATATATTATAGGACTTAGAAGTTCTACTGCTCTTGCTGAATTTTTAGGTTTTTATCTAAATCTTATTTTAGATAATGTTAAAGTAGTAAACTATGGAATTAGTGATACTTTTGAACAAATGCTTAATTTAACTGAAGACGACTTAGTTATAGGAATAGGTTTTCCACGTTATGCAGCTAGAACTATAGAAGCCTTAGCTTTTTCACAGAGCAGAAATGCAAAAGTTGTTGCAATTACTGATAGTTTGTTATCTCCGCTTGCTGCTAGAGCTGATTATACTCTAATAGCGCAAAGCAATATGGCATCCTTTGTAGACTCACTTGTTGCACCTTTAAGTGTAATAAATGCTTTAATTATAGCAGTTGGCTTAAGGGAAAAAGAAAAAATTTCTTCTACATTTACTGATTTAGAACATATTTGGGAAGAATACCAGGTTTATTCCTTCAAGGAAACTACTTAAGAAGAGAAGTTTTAGGGCTTTCTCTTCTTAAGTAGTTTTTTGACGTAAATTATAGATGGTGGAAACAATGAGGGTTGTTGTATGAAAGATGGTATATTTGGAATACTAGCTATAGAGGCTTAAATGGCTATACTAACAAATGTAAGTTAACTCTATAAAGGAGGATGAGTAATGACGAATAAGAAAACACTTAAAAAAACAGAAGATAAAATATATACGTATTATAGACAACTAAAGGAAATAGACAAATTAGAGCATAGAATAAATATTTTAGAACTACAGCAAGCGAAGATGAGAGAACGTTTAAGACATATTAGTATAAATATAGAACCAAAAAATATAAACATAGATTATATACGTGAAGGAGTTCAAATCTCATCCTCTGAAATATCATACGTAGATGCTGAGGTTATAAGTAAAATAATTAAATTTAAAGAAGTGTTAGGCTATACTAGGAATCATATATTTAAGGTTAAGTTTATAATAAGAGAAATGAAAATACAGATGTTGAGCATGTTATAAGGATGTTTAAGGAAACATATAATCAGCATTATTAAAATATATAGAACCGCTAGTTTTTAATTAAATAACCATTAATATTTTATATGTTTAAGTTAACTTCTAACTATTTGAAATTAGGATGGTTATAGATGTAGTTAAATTGTTATATGTGAAATTTCAATGGCATTAGTTATGCTATGAGTATATAAAGGAGAGCAGAGATGAAATTTAAAGAATTACCAAAAGAAGTACAAAACTATGTGTTATCTTGCACTATATTAATTGATAAATTAGAAATGAGTTTTCAAGATGGATTAATACAAGATAATTATAACATAGAAAAAAGAATTGAACTGTGTAGTGAAAAATTTAATAAGATGAAGAATACTCTAGGTTAAATAAAAAAGCTTAACAAATGATATATAGATAAAACTTTCCTTTCACAGAACACTGGTAGAAATACTGGTGATTATTTTTATGAAACCCTGTACATCCCCCTTTTATTAAATATTATAAATTAAAAGAAACACGTTTATTCACAAATATAAGTATTAATTTTGTAAATATTGTAAATACTATTTGCATAAAGGATAAAAATAGTTGAGGTGAATAATGGATATAAAGAAAAATGATTATGTAAGAATAAAAGCCAACAATGAATGGCATGACAAAATTGGTATATGTAAAGATGTATGTAATAATGTAGCAGCAATATTTTGTGTTCAATTTCCAATACATCTTTATTATGTTTCAGCGAGTAATAGGGAGGATGTAGAAAAAATAGATATAAACAAAATTTAAATTTTAGGACATCGGAAAGAACAAATATTTTATAAAGTATGATAAGAACAAGCATCATAGGTATGAAAGGAGCTTATCCTATATGGGTGATTTTAGTCCGGATGATTTTGAGAAAATATTAGACCATATAAAACATAAAATAAGTAATTTTGTTGAATGTGATGATGTGAGGGCAATTGAAAGCAACTTTAATACTAAAGGTATGATATTTAAGTCCAAAAGCGATTCTAAAGAAGATGGAACACTTATAATTGGAGAAGATAAAGGTTTAATTGCAGTAGATATAAGTGTAGCTGATAACGCTGTAAGAAGCTTTATTCTAGAAGATAAGAGAGATGCAGATGGAATTAAAAATATAGTTGGATGGTTTGAACAAAATTATAAGTTAGAAAAGAGTCTTAGGTAGGACTCTTTTTTAATTCCAAAAACAAACATCTAGTCCAATATTCCAAAGTATGTTGCAGGACTTGAATATAGAAATTTAATAATCAGACGAATTTACAGCTTACTGCACCATGAATAGCTCCACAGCTTGGGTTAGCCAAAGATGTGGAGCTAAAACTTAAGAATTGGATTTTTGATTATCTTTCTTAACTTTATTTTTAAAAAAATTATGTGTACCGAGGCCCATTTGTTTATCAGTAGGTCTTGTGCGTAAAGGAGAAGACGTTGAAGTTTCTGTATAATCGTTTATTGAATTATTTCTATCTGACATAGTTATCACCTCCAAAGATAGATTATGCAATTTAAAAGAAAATATATGCAATTTAAAAGAAAATCTAAGAAGGTGAAGGAATAGCAAGAAATTAAACAATATTGTAATTGGTAAATATTCAAATAGTAGTTTTGGTAATTCATAATAAAACTCTATAAGAGTTAAGTGGTATGTTTGCAAGTCCGTTAGTAAAAGTGTTTCTTATAACACCTTTCTAATGCTGCTTATAGTCTTAAAGCTAGTAATATCAATATAACAACTACATTAATCTTTCTATTGAATAAACATCTATATTATATTACTATAATATAGACAATAATATACTATATAATTTCTATTGTATTTTAAGGCGGTGAATATATGGCGACAGTAGTAGTAATCGGTGGTGGTCCTGCAGGTATGATGGCAGCTATTGCCTCTTCACAACTGCATAAAACTATTTTGATTGAAAAGAATGAGAAGCTAGGTAAAAAGCTATTTATTACTGGAAAAGGAAGATGTAATATAACTAATGCTAAAGATATTAGCGAATTTTTTGACTACATACCGGGTAATCCAACGTTTTTATATAGCTCTCTCTATTCATTTACAAATGAAGATACTATGAATTTTTTTAAGAATCTTGACGTTAACTTGAAAGTAGAAAGAGGGGATAGGGTATTTCCTCAATCCGATAAATCTTCAGATATTATTAAAGCTTTTGAGAGAGAGCTCATAAAAAGGAAGGTAGATATACAAGTAAATTCTAAAGTAAAAAAATTGGTATGTGAGAATAATACTATAAAGGCAGTCCAATTACAAGATGATAAAATTATTAAAGGTGATTATTTCATTATTTGTACAGGTGGTATGTCTTATCCACAAACAGGTTCAAGTGGCGATGGCTACAGATTTGCTGAGAGTGTAGGGCACAATATAACTAAAATAACACCTTCTTTAGTACCTATAGAAGTTAAAAATAGTTGGATAAAGGATTTACAAGGATTATCACTGAAAAATGTAGAATTGTCAATAATTAATAGTAATAACAAGATATTATTTAAAGAGTTTGGTGAAATGTTATTTACTCACTTTGGAATTTCAGGACCTATAGCACTAAGTGCTAGTAGAGTAGTAAATGAAAACTCTGGACAAAAAGCGGTTATTAATTTAAAGCCTGCTTTATCTTATGAAGAACTAGATAAACGAGTTCAGAAAGATTTTGCTAAGTATTCAAATAAAGATTTTAGAAATACCTTGGATGATTTACTTCCTAAAAAACTTATAGAAGTATTAGTTCAATTCTCTAAAATTGATCCTAATAAAAAGGCAAATTTGATAACTAGAGATGAAAGAAAGCAACTTGTAAAACTACTTCAAAATTTTACTTTAGATATAAAGGGATTAAGACCTATTGCTGAGGCTATTGTAACAGCAGGGGGAGTTGACACTAAGGAAATAGATTCCTCTACAATGAAATCAAAGCTTGTTTCAAACCTATATTTTGCAGGTGAAGTAATTGATGTAGATGCTTATACTGGAGGATATAATATACAAATTGCAATGTCAACAGGTCATCTTGCTGGTAGTAAAATTAGCGAAATAGAATAGTTTAAGTGTTTGTAGTGTAAATTTTACATAATAAACAATAATTCAGTTGATTATTATAATATAAAATTAAAATAAAAATTTTCTATAATTCATTTAAATCAAAGGATTTTGTAATTTTTTATAGAATATATATACAATGAATTATTTTTAAAATTTGTTGGAAAAATAGGAAATTCCCAAAATTAATTAAATATATTTTTGATTAATACATATTTTTAGTTTCATATGAGAAAGGCGGAGTGAAATTTTGAATATATCTGTGGCAATTGACGGTCCTGCTGGTGCAGGGAAAAGTACTATAGCTAACATTGTAGCTGACAGATTCAAATTAATGTACATAAACACTGGGTCCATGTATAGGGCTGTTACATTAATGGCGACGAGAAACAATATACCGTACACTAATGTAGATGAAGTCTGCAAGCTGACTAATTCTCTGAAAATGCATTTTGATAACGAAAGATTGATAGTTAACGGAGAGGATGTTAGTGACGAAATTAGAAATCCTATGATAAGTAATATTGTTTCTAACTATGCTGTTATTCCGGAAGTAAGATCAACAATGGTTGAATTACAACAAAATATGGCAAGTAAGTATAACGTTATAATGGATGGTAGAGATATTGGAAGTGTAGTTCTAAAAAATGCTCCACTAAAATTTTTCTTAACTGCAAGTGCAGAGGAAAGAGCAAAAAGAAGATGCAGTGAATTTAGTGAGAAGGGTATTATAGTAGAATATAAAGAAGTATTGAATGATATAATAAAAAGAGACTATATTGATTCTAGTAGAGCGGTTAATCCTCTATGCAAAGCACCAGATGCTATAGAAATAGATTCATCTAAACTTTCAGTAGACGAGGTAGTAGAACTTATATGTAAATACATAGAAGAATATTTAGAAAGAAACAAATAATTAATTAGGTGATATATAAAATGAAAATAGTTTTAGCTGATAAAGCAGGTTTCTGCTTTGGAGTAAAAAGAGCAGTAGAAGAGGCTGTAAGTATTCAAAATAAATATAATAAAAAAATATATACTTTAGGTCCATTAATTCATAATAATGATGTTGTAAACTACCTTAAGGAAAAAAATATTCATGCTATTAACATTGAGGATATACATAATCTCCAAAAAGATGACGTTGTAATAATACGCTCTCATGGAGTACCTAAAAAAATCTATGATTTACTTGAGAATAGAGAAATTAATGTGGTGGATGCTACCTGTCCTTATGTATCAAGTATACAAAAAAAAGTAATGAAATACTTTGAATTGGGATATTCTGTACTTATTATAGGTGATGCAACTCATCCTGAGGTTATAGGAATAAATGGATGGTGTGAAGAGAAAGCAATTATATCTAAGGATGGTTCAAATCTAAAAGACCTCCCAAGCAAAATATGTGTTGTTTCACAAACAACGGAAAAACAATCTAATTGGGAAAAGGTACTAGGAGTTGTTGCAAAGAATTGTAAGGAATTTATTGCTTTTAATACTATATGCAGTGCTACAGAGTTAAGACAAAAATCTGCTGAAGAAATTTCAAAAAATGTAGATACTATGATAGTATTAGGTGGAAAAAACAGTTCCAATACTACAAAACTTTATGAAATTTGTAAAAGTAATTGTGAAAATACTATTCATGTGGAAAATTCAGGAGAAATACCTGATGATATAATAAAATCTAATATGATAAAAACTATAGGTGTTACGGCGGGAGCTTCAACACCGGATTGGATAATAAAGGAGGCAATTTCAAAAATGAGCGATAACAAAAATATAGAACTAAATGAGCAATTAGCTTACATGAATCAAAATGATAAACAAATTATTGTTGGTGAAGTAGTGAAGGGTAAAGTAATTTCTGTGAATGAAAAAGAAGCCTTTTTAAATATAGGATATAAAACAGATGGACTGCTGCCAAAGGCTGAAGTTACTAAGGATAACCAAGCAACGTTAACAGATTTAATAAATGTTGGTGATGAATTTGAGGTTAAGATCATAAGAAGAAAAAATGAAGATGGGTATGTGGTATTATCTAAAATAGAACTTGAAAGGCAGAAAACATATAAAGAACTGAAAGAAGCATCAGAAAATAACACTACAATTAGTGTTACTATTAAAGAGGTGGTTAAAGGTGGCTTAGTTGCAAGCTTTAAGGGAGTAAGAGTGTTTATCCCTGCATCTCATATAGAGCTTTTTCATGTAGAAGATCTTTCACAATATGTAGATAAAGTTTTAGAAGTTAACATAATAGAATTTAAAGAGGAAAGAAAAGGAACAAAAATAGTAGCATCAAGAAGGGATATGTTAAAGGTATCTAAAGAGAAAGAGGAAGAAGAAACATGGGAGTCCCTTGAAAAGGATACTATTGTTGAAGGTGAAGTTAGAAGGCTAACAAACTTTGGTGCATTTATTGATGTACAAGGCGTTGATGGTTTGCTGCATGTTTCTGAAATATCCTGGGGAAGAGTTGAAAATCCTAGCGATGTACTAAAAGTTGGCGACAAAGTAAAAGCTTGTATATTAGACATAAATAAAGAAACTAAGAAGCTATCTTTATCAATAAAGAAAACTATAGAAAATCCTTGGAATAACGTAGATGTTAAATATCCCGTTGGAACTATAGTGCTTGGAAAGGTAGTACGTTTTGCTAAATTTGGTGCTTTTGTTGAACTTGAACCAGGTGTAGATGCACTAGTTCATATATCGCAAATTAGTCACAAAAGAATTGATAAATCTGAAGATGCTCTTAAAATAGGCGAAGAAGTAAAAGCAAAAATATTAGAAGTTAACAAAGATGATAAAAAAATAGGATTAAGTATTAAGGAAGTAGATGAACTTTAATAAATCTAAAATGCTATGATAAAATAAAATTGAATATTTTAAAAAAAATGTGTGTAATCTATTATATAGAGCACACATTTTTTATATTTATTTCGATAATCTATATAGAAATTCAAAGAAATATTTAAATAACGGGAGTTATATATATATATATTAAAAAAATACCGATATATATTGACTTTTTTATTATTTTTGATAAAATTTAATTGTTACATTTTTATATGAGGGGGTAAATACGCAGAATGAATGAATTAGGACGTCACATTTTAGCAGAAATATATGGATGCAGTTCAGAAATACTGAACAATAAAGAATTTATAGAAAAAATAATGGTAGATTCCGCTTTAAAAGCAGGGGCAGAGGTTAGAGAAGTAGCCTTTCATAAATTTAGCCCACAAGGTGTAAGTGGAGTTGTTATTATATCAGAGTCTCATCTAACTATTCATACTTGGCCAGAGCTTGGATATGCTGCTGTAGACGTATTTACTTGTGGAGATAAAATCAATCCATGGGATGCATGTAATCACATGACTGAAAAATTTAAAGCAAAAAATATGACTGCTACTGAAGTAAAAAGAGGAATTTTTGAACAGCCTGTATCAGTTAAGGCTTCAAATATATAAGGATCATCGTTTTTGATGGTCTTTTATATTTTTTAAAATTAATATAAGTAATAATTTATACCTGCTTTAATATAATTTATTAGAGGGTTTATAGGAGGTATAAATATGGAAGCGGTGAATGCAACATCTGAGCATAACTTAACTGAAAACCGAAATGATAATGATGGCAATAGCCTACAGGATATAAAATCTATGAGCTTAGATCCTATAGATACTATGTCGGATAAAGAAAAAAAAATATTAGATAACATACTATTAAAATATAGTTTTGAAAGTATTAATATACTAAAGGTAAGAAGCTCATATAAGGTAGAGACTCTAGAAGGAAACCTATGTTTCAAAAAAAGAAGACATGGTAAGTTTACAGCAAAGAATGGTATTATGCTATTAGATGAACTGAAACTTAGAGGGTTTACTAATATTGTTAAATGTTATAAAAGCATTGATAATAGTAATTATGTGAAATATAAGGATTCTATATTTTATGTTGTAGATTGGATAGATGGAGAGCTATGTGATATGAGTTCTATTGATCAAGCTGTTGGTTGTGTGAAATTACTGGCTCAGTATGATTCTATAACTAATACTATAAATACTAAGAAATTTAAATTAAAAGATAATCTAAAGAACTGGCCAAAGATCTTTAAAGATAAACTCCAAGACTTAGAGAAATTCGAGAGAATGATAACTAAGAAGAAAATAAAGAATGAATTTGACTCAGCTTATTACAGCTATATAGAAGATGTTTACCAAAGAGGATTAGTTGCATTAAATTTTTTAAATAATAGCGATTACTATAAGTTATCTCACTATGCTGATAAAAACAAAACTATATGTAACTATAGTTTTTATGAACAAAATATTATTTATAAAGATAACAAATTTTTTATAGTAGATATAGATAATATTGCAGTAGATTTGCATATAAATAATTTAGGAAAACTTATAAGAAAGCTAATGTTTAAAAAGAGTTATCAATGGGATTTTACCAAAGCAAAATTATTAATTGAAGCTTATAATTCTATAAGAAAGCTTGATAAGAATGAATTAAGCTTAGTACTAGCTTTTATTATTTTTCCTCACAAGTTTTGGAAATTAGGTAAAAAAAGGTATATTAAGCATAAAGGATGGGATGAGTTAACCTATATGCATAAGTTAACAAGGCTCATAAAATATAATAATATACAGAATAGTTTTTTGGCGGATTATATGAATTATATGAATAGTTATGAATAGATTTGACTAATGATAACGTAACCTTTATACTTAAATTGTATTTTTAAAAATAAGAACTTACAGCAGCGGGGATAAATTCTATGTATGAATGTGTAGGATTGAACAAAAAAAATCTAGTTAACTTTAAAGAGTTAAATAAAATAAGAGACGAATTTAATATATTAAATAAAGACTTTTTTAATATTTATAACAAATCTAATTTTGCTCAGCAAATGTTATTAAAACGAAAAGTTAGGTTGTTAAAAAGAGATAACTACTATATAGGATATTTATGGTCAGAACTAACTGACAACAATGTGATATTGATTAATGCTGTTAATGTATTAAATATATTTAGCCATACTTATGATCAAATAATACCATATAGATTTTTAGTAAATACTTTAAATAAAAATAGTGTTATAAGTTATAATTGTGAAAGCAATGCTTATAATTTTCAGATTTTAGAAAATATAGGCTTCAAGAAGAAAGAGGGCACATTAATGCTTTGTCTAAGCCTTCTAAACTATGTTTCGCTACTAGCAGCGGAGGATTTAAAATTTCAACTATTTGAAAAGGGTAGAGATGAACAAAAAAGATGTGAAATACAAAATAAAATTTTTAGTGATGATAACAGGATACCTTTAACATTAGATGACATATATTTTGATGAAATTCAAGACTATTACTTTGATAAAGGATCTGTATTTTTAAAGAAGGATAATAAATATATTGGATACGGACAAATAATTATTGAAAACTATACACCGCTAATAGTTAACTTTGGTATACTAAAAGAGTATAGGGGGAAAGGCTATAGCAAGGCTCTTCTTTGTTACCTTTTAAACATTGTAAAACATAATGGATTTAATAAAGTGAAATTAAAGGTTAAATGTGATAATAGAATAGCGTTAAAATTATATAAGAGTGTAGGTTTTAAGATTAAAAGTGAAATATATAATTGGGAACTACTAACATAAACCCTATGATTTCAAGATCATTGGGTTTGTTTTTTTAGTTTAATTAATTTATAAAGAATACAACTTCAAAAAAGTCCCCCATTCCTAAAATAAAAAACATAATTAATTTGTACATAAAATAGTGTTTTGATATCTAGTATAGCTTAATAATTTTCTTTTTAGTATTATTATTCTATTACATTTTCAATGGGAATATGAACTGTCTTAAATTCGAACATATTTTCATATTGTATTTGATTGAAATATGTTCTGTCGCCGATACAATCGCATCTAAGAGCATTTTGAGTTTCGTTAATATCTACTATATTAGTATTCTCAAAATTTTTAGCATCATACATATAGACCCCTCCTTTTAAGGTATAGCTTAACCTAAAAATTGGAGTTTTATTTATCATAATAGTAAAAATATTTTCAAATTATTATTTACTTATAGAAATACCAAGGGCTTAACTATTTTTTTATTAAGGTTCACTTTATATGCTTGACTTTAGTATAAATAATAAATATTATGTAAATAAGAAAAAAAGTAAACTAATTATTTCAAATTATAATTAAAATAATAAACGTACTAAAACATTAATATAATTGTGAGAATTATTCTCGGCCCTTTTATTTTATATAAAAATACAGTATAATATAAAAGTTAAAAATGAAATTTAGTAAAAGTCTATTTTATATAATACACATTCAATAGGAGGTAACATAATTGGAAAAATATACGGCAAAAAACAAGACTGTGCATATAGATACAAATTTATTAGAAAAAATGAGCATAAAACATAATGAAGAATTACAAAGAACAGGAAAAGAAAAGCTCTTCTTTTTAGAAACTTGGGGCTGCCAGATGAACGAAGAAGATTCAGAAAAAATATCTGGTATGCTGAAAATGATAGGTTATCATAGAACAGAAATAAAAGCATCTGCGGATCTTATAATTTTTAATACTTGCTGCGTAAGAGAAAATGCGGAGTTAAAGGTTTTTGGTAACCTTGGAGCATTAAAAAAATTAAAAGAGATGAAGCCAAATCTTATTATTGCTATTTGTGGATGTATGATGCAGCAGGAAGGTATGGCGGAAAGCATAGTGAAAAAGTTTCCATTTGTTGATATAGTTTTTGGTACTCATAATGCTTATAAATTCCCTGAGTATTTAAATAGAGTGAAACAGGAAGGAAAATCCGTTATAGAAATTCAAGATAAAGAAGATGGAATAGTAGAAGGATTTCCTGTGGATAGAGAAAGTAATGTAAAGGCTTTTGTTACAATTATGTATGGATGTAATAATTTTTGTACGTATTGTATTGTGCCTTATGTTAGAGGAAGAGAAAGAAGTAGAAAACCCGAAGATATCATAAGTGAAATAGAAGATTTAGTTTCTAAGGGATATAAGGAAGTAACTCTTCTTGGACAAAACGTAAATTCCTATGGTAAAGATCTAGTACCAAAATTAAGCTTTGCAGAGCTTTTAAGAAAAATTAATGAAGTTACAGGTCTTGAAAGAGTTAGATTTATGACTTCCCATCCTAAGGACTTAACTGAAGATGTTATAGAAGCTATTGCTGAATGTGATAAGTTATGCGACCAAATACATCTACCAGTACAATCAGGATCAACTAGAATATTAAAGAAAATGAACAGAAGTTATACTAAGGACCAATATCTAGAGCTTACAAATAAAATTAGAGCTGTTGTACCAAATGCGGCTATAACTACGGATATAATAGTTGGTTTCCCAGGTGAAACTGATGAAGATTTTGAAGAAACTTTAGACTTAGCTAGACAAGTACAATATGATTCTGCATTTACTTTCATTTACTCAAGAAGAAAAGGAACTCCAGCAGATGAAATGGAAGATCAAGTAGATGATGCGGTTAAACATGAAAGGTTTAACAGATTGGTTGAAGTAATAAATGACTCTGCAGCAAAAAAGAATAAAGAATACGAAGGCAGAACTGTAGAAGTGCTAGTTGAAGGTTTAAGTAAAAATGATGAAGCTAAATTAATGGGAAGAACTAGCTCAGGAAAGCTTGTTAACTTTATAGGTGATAAGGAAACTATAGGAACGTTAGTTAAGGTGAAGATAACTAAAGTAAATGCTTTTTCACTAGCGGGTGAACAAGTTACTGATCAATAGTATATTTATAAAGTGAAACTTAAATGCAGGTAGTCATGGGATAAATTTAATAGTATACTGTTATATGATAAAAAGCTCTTAAATTTTGGGGCTTTTTATCATATAAATTACGATTTTAAGGAGGTACTAAAGTGGCTTTAACTCCAATGATGCAGCAATATTTACAGGTTAAAGAAGACTGTAAGGATTGTATATTATTTTTTAGATTAGGTGATTTTTATGAAATGTTCTTTGAAGATGCAGAAACTGCATCAAAAGAACTAGAGCTTGTACTTACAGGAAGAGATTGTGGTCTAGAAAAAAGGGCTCCAATGTGTGGAGTACCTTTTCATGCTGCCAATAGTTATATAAGCAGATTAGTTAGTAAGGGGTATAAAATAGCTATTTGTGAACAGTTAGAGGACCCTTCAGCAGCTAAGGGAATAGTTAAAAGAGGTATAATTAAGATTATTACTCCTGGTACCTATACAGATTCTTCTTTTCTTGAAGAAGGTAAAAATAATTATATAATGAGTTTATATTTAGATAGAGAGAAGAACACAGCCTCTTTGTGTTTTGCAGATGTTTCAACGGGAGATTTTAATTGTACTAATTCACCTTTAGATATAGCTATAATATTAGATGAAATATCTAAATATTATCCAAAGGAAATATTAATACAGGATAGTATAGATGAAGATATTTATTCCTCCATAAAAGATAGATTTGCAGTTTCCTTTACAAAACTAGATGCTGATTTTTTTAGTTTAGATTTAGAAGAAATTCTTTCAAAACAATTTTCTAATTCAAATGAAGTAAAATTTAGTGATTCTTTAATTAAATGCTGCGGGGGACTTCTTAAATATATAATAAATACTCAAAAAACTTCTTTATCACACATTAACAATATAAATTATTATAATATAATTGATTATTTAAGTATAGATATAAGTTCACGTAGAAATCTAGAGTTAACAGAAAGCCTAAAAGAAAAAAGTAAAAAGGGATCTTTGCTTTGGGCTATAGATAAAACTAATACCGCCATGGGTGGAAGACAGCTTAGAAAATGGATAGATCAACCACTAGTTGATAAAAATACAATACAAGGTAGATTAGATGCGGTAGAAGAATTGTTAGATAGTCTGGTACTTCATTCAGATTTAAAAGAGGCATTAAAAGAAATTTATGACATAGAAAGACTTACAGCTAAGGTATCCTCTAAAAGTGTTAATGCAAAAGAATTAATATCTATTAAAAATTCTCTTGAAAAGATACCTTATATTAAAGAACTAATATCAAACTTTAAAAGTAATATGCTTAAGGATATGTATAATAAGCTGGATGAATTAAGGGATATATACGAAATTTTAGATGCATCTATACTTGACAGTCCTTCAATTTCTTTAAAAGAGGGAAACTTAATAAAAGAAGGCTTTAATGCAGAAATAGATGAACTAAAATCTGCAAAGGCTCATGGTAAGGATTGGATAGCTTCCTTAGAGAACAGCGAAAGAGAAGTTACAGGTATTAAATCCTTAAAAGTAGGATATAACAAAGTTTTTGGATATTATATTGAAATAACAAAATCAAATTTAAATTCAGTGCCAGAGGGAAGATATATAAGAAAGCAGACTCTTGCAAATGCAGAAAGATATATTACGCCAGAACTTAAGGAAATGGAAGATAAGATATTAGGAGCAGAGGAAAAGCTTATTAACCTAGAATACGAAGTTTTTACTGAAATAAGAGAAAAAGTAGAAAAACAGGTAGATAGAATGCTGCTTTCTGCAAGGATAATATCTGAACTAGATTGTCTAAGTTCATTTGCTAGTATAGCCCAGGAAAATAATTACTGTAAACCGGACGTAACTTATGAAGGTGAAACTCGTATTGAAGAGGGAAGGCACCCTGTTGTAGAGAAGGTAATATCTTCTGGAAGCTTTGTATCTAATGATACTTATATAAATAATTTAGATAACCAA
The DNA here is from genome assembly GCF_014231265.1 of Clostridium sp. DJ247. Taxonomy (NCBI): domain Bacteria; kingdom Bacillati; phylum Bacillota; class Clostridia; order Eubacteriales; family Clostridiaceae; genus Clostridium; species Clostridium sp. DJ247. Next base: position 29,640 of record NZ_JABAIW010000033.1, read on the forward strand.
TTACTACTTATAACAGGGCCTAATATGGCGGGTAAATCTACATATATGAGGCAGGTAGCTTTAATTACACTAATGGCTCAAATAGGCAGCTTTGTACCAGCAAGAAAGGCTACTATATCAATTTGTGATAAGATATTTACAAGAATAGGTGCATCAGATGATCTTGCTTCTGGAAAAAGTACTTTTATGGTTGAAATGTGGGAAGTATCAAATATACTAAAAAATGCTACCAACAGAAGCTTAATACTATTAGATGAGGTTGGTAGAGGTACCAGCACTTATGATGGTTTAAGTATAGCTTGGGCAGTAATTGAATATATCTGCACTAACAACAGTCTTAAATCTAAAACTCTTTTTGCAACGCATTATCACGAGCTAACTAGGTTAGAAGGTGTATTATCTGGAGTTAAGAACTATTCTGTTTCTGTTAAAGAACTAGAAAACGACATTATATTTTTGCGTAAGATTGTAGAGGGTGGAGCAGATCAATCCTATGGAATAGAGGTTGCAAAGTTAGCTGGGTTACCTAGTGATGTAATTAATAGAGCTAAAGAAATACTTCATAAAATTGAAAATGAAAATTCTAAGGATTTTAATGTAGAAACCATTACAGATAAAGATACTAGAGAAGAAACATTTTCAAAGGTAAAAGTAGAAGAAGTAAGCTCTATAAATGAAGCGGCATTAGATACCATAAAGGAAACTAATTTAGAAGCAACAGTTGTATATAAAAACCAAAAAGATACTTTAGAAAATGTGCAGCAGCAAATGAGTTTTGAGGATGTGGGTAAGGAGATCTTATTAAAAGATATTGCTTCTATTGATATATTAAATATGACACCAATGGAAGGCTTTAATAAATTATATGATATAATTAAGAAAGTTAAATCGCTTTAGTATTTTGTATGAAAATAAAGAAGGTGACAAGTTGAGCAGAATAAATTTATTAAGCTCTGAAACATCAAATAAAATTGCTGCTGGTGAAGTAGTGGAGCGTCCATCTTCAGTGGTTAAGGAGCTAGTGGAAAACAGTATTGACTCTAAAGCAAATAATATAACCATAGAAATAGTAGATGGTGGTCAAAAGAGTATAAAAATAATAGATAACGGGATAGGAATACATCCTGAGGATATAGAAAAGGCATTTCTTCCACATGCTACTAGTAAAATACAGGATATAGAAGATATATTCAATATAAATACTATGGGTTTTAGAGGGGAAGCTTTAGCTAGTATTGCTGCAGTATCTAATACTATATTAAAAAGCAGAACAGAAGAATTTGATTTCGGAAAAGAGATTTCCTTTAATGGCGGAGTGCTGAACTACGTAAGGGATACAGGATGCAATATAGGAACAACTATAGAGGTTAACAACTTATTTTTTAATGTACCAGCTAGACAAAAGTTTTTGAAATCATCAAGTAGAGAGGCTGCGTATATATCAGATATTGTCAATAGACTTGCACTTTCACATGCTGATATATCCTTCAAACTTATCAATAATGAAAAAAAAGTTGTTAACACATATGGAACAGGAAAATTACTAGATGCAGTTAGATCTATATATGGTAAATCTATATGTGATAACATAACCTACTTTGAAAAACATTCAGATGTTGCTTCGGTTTATGGATATATAGGTAATTCAGAAATAAGTAGGGGAAGTAGAAATAACCAAAGTATATTTGTCAATAAAAGATATATAAAAAATAAGCTTATCACTGCTGCAGTGGAAAATGCATTTAAATCTTTTTTAACAGTAAATAAGTATCCGTTTTTTATAGTATTTTTGGATATCTTCCCAGAATATATAGATGTTAATGTTCATCCAACTAAAGCTGAAATTAAGTTTAGTGATGATAGAGAAATATTCAAATTAGTTTTTGATGCAGTACATGAAGCTTTGAGGAACAGTTTAAAGGATTCTTTTAATGTACCTTTTGATGATATAAATAATGAGGATCAACAAAATAATATTGAAAAATCTAAGACAGAAAATATAACAGTACAACTTCCTATAGACTTAAATTCTTTTAATGAAAATAATTATAAAAAAGAAGAATATGGCAATAATAAAAATTATGATTACCAATATAATGGAAAAGATCATAATGTAAGTACCAATATAGCCATAAAAGAACCAAAAGAATTGTATAACTCAAATAATATAAATAATACATCACAAAGGCAGCATGATGAAGAAGTTAAACATACTGAATCAAATATACCTGAAGATGTTGAAATTGCTAGAGCGTCCTCTAAAGAATCTCTAGCAAAGTTTCCTTCACTAAATATCATTGGTCAGTTCAATAATACATATATTTTAGCTGAAGCAATGAATAATCTTTATGTTATTGACCAACATGCAGCACATGAAAAGATATTATTTGAGAAATACAAAAAAAGTATTCAGGAGCAAAATGTTATGTGTCAAATTTTAATGACACCGTCCATTATTGAACTTTCACCAGAGGATTTTTCTTATTTTATAGAAAATAAAGAAGTATTTACTAATATAGGTTTTAATATAGAACTTTTTGGTGACAATACAGTAAGTATACGTGAAGTTCCTCTTATACTGGGTAAGCCAAATGTAAAAAATCTATTTATGGATTTAATAGACAATTTAAAAAATATGGGTTCTGGTGAGACTTGGGAAGTAAAGTATAATAAAATAGCCACACTTGCTTGTAAAGCTGCTATTAAAGCTAGTGATTCTCTGTCAAATATAGAAATGAAAACTCTAATAGAAGACCTAAGATTCATTAATGATCCTTTTACATGTCCTCACGGAAGACCAACAATAATAAAAGTTACATTAAATGAATTAGAAAAAAGATTTAAGAGAATACAGTAGCAAAAGAGGGATTTTATGAAAGATTTATTTATACTAGCTGGACCCACAGCGGTAGGGAAAACAGATATTTCCATTAAACTGGCTAAAAAACTTAAAGGAGAGATATTATCAGCTGATTCTATGCAAATTTATGAATATATGGATATAGGTTCAGCAAAAATATCAAAGGAAGAGATGCAGGGAATACCTCATCATTTAATTGACATAGTAGATCCTCATGAAAGTTTTAATGTTTCACAATTTAAAGCATTATCTGAAAAAAAAATTGATGCTATATCACATAAGAATAAGCTTCCTATGTTGGTTGGTGGTACTGGGCTATATATAAACTCTTTAATATACAACTATGACTTTACAGAAGCTAATGTAGATGAAGATTATAGAGAATATCTCCAAAAGTTAGCTAGTGACAAAGGTAAAGAGTATGTACATGAACTTTTAAAGGATATAGACATTGATTCATATAATAGATTGTATCCAAATGATTTGAAGAGAGTTATAAGAGCTCTAGAGGTATATAAGCTTACTGGTAAGACTATAAGTCAATGTAATATGGAAAATGACATTTATGATATACCTTATAATGTATTTTATTTTGTTTTAACTATGGATAGAGCAAAATTATATGATAGGATAAATAAAAGGGTAGACATAATGATATATAATGGACTTATAGATGAAGTTAAAAAATTAAAAGCCATGGGCTGCACTGCTGATATGCAATCCATGAAAGGAATAGGCTATAAGGAAATTTTATATTTTTTAGATGGAAGTATATCACTTGAAGAAGCTGTATATTTGATAAAAAAGGGAAGCAGAAATTATGCTAAAAGACAACTTACTTGGTTTAGAAAAGATAAAAGAGTTATTTGGATAGATAAGGATAAGTTTGATTCTGAAGATGAAATAGTAGAAGATATAATTGAAAAATTTATTTCATTAAAGAATTCTTATAAATAAAAAGGAATTTTATAATATTTATAGAATTAATATAAAATAAACGTTAGCGGAGGGCGAAGAATATGAGTAAAACAGCAAATAATTTACAGGATATTTTTTTAAACGGAGCAAGAAAGAATAGAACTCAAGTTACTATACATTTAACAAATGGGTTTCAAATAAAGGGGAATGTAAAAGGTTTTGATAGCTTTACAGTAATCTTAGATTGCGATGGTAAGCAGATGATGGTATATAAGCATGCCATATCTACTATTACACCTATTAGACCAGTTTTATTTAATAATGTTCAAGAAAATGAAGGCTAGTAAATGCTAAGAATAGGCTGATTTGCCTATTCTTTTTTTATGTGTTATTATAATTTTTGTGTTAATTTTTTAGACTTAACGGGAGGGTACTAAATAAAAATGATAGATTTAACAAAAGATCAATTAAAATCTGTATATGGAATAAATGATGATGTAATTAAATTATATGACCAAGCTATGCAAGATGTGAGTGAACAATTTTCAGTTTATGATGAAATCAGAGAGTACAACCAACTAAAGGTTTTAAGTGCATTACAAGCAGAAAGAATTAGTGACGCACACTTCACGAACTCTTCAGGATATGGTTATGGCGATATAGGCAGAGATTCTCTTGATAAAGTATATGCAAGAATTTTTAACAGCGAAAGTGCTTTAGTTAGACCTCACTTTGTTAATGGTACTCATGCCATTGGAGCGGCTTTATTCGGCAATTTAAGACCTGGAGACACACTTTTATCCGTATGTGGAAAACCATATGATACTTTACATAATGTTATAGGAATAAGCGGTAATGAAAACATAGGGTCCTTAAAAGAATATGGAGTTAAATATAAACAAGTAGATTTAACTGAAGAAGGAAACATAAATTTTGATAAAATTAAGCATGAGCTTGAAAATGATAAAACTATAAAAATAGTTCATATACAAAGATCTACAGGATATGGTTGGAGAAACTCACTTTTAGTTTCACAAATTGGAGACATAGTAAGCTTTGTAAAGAATATTAATCCTAATGCTATATGTTTCGTTGATAACTGTTATGGTGAATTTATAGATTCAAAAGAGCCTACAGACGTAGGTGCAGACTTAGTTGCTGGATCTTTAATTAAAAACATAGGTGGTGGAATAGCGCCAACTGGGGGATATATAGCAGGTAAAGAGGAGTATGTTACTCAAGCAGCTTACAGGTTAACAGTACCTGGCATAGGTGGGGAGTGCGGCTCAACTTTCGGAGTTATGAGGCTTTTATACCAAGGTTTATTCTTAGCACCGCATATATCCATAGAAGCGGTTAAGGGAGCACTATTCTGTGCTAGAATAATGGAATTAGCGGGTTTTGAAGTCCTTCCTAAGTATACGGATAAAAGAAGTGACATAATTCAAGCCATTAAATTTAATGATAAAGAAAAACTTATAAACTTCTGCAAGGGTATTCAATTAGGATCACCAATAGATTCCTTTGTGCAGTGTGAACCATGGGATATGCCGGGGTATACAGATCAAGTAATAATGGCTGCAGGGGCATTTATACAGGGTGCGTCCATAGAGTTATCTGCCGATGCACCTATTAGAGAACCGTATATAGCATATCTTCAAGGTGGACTTACTTTTGATCATGCTAAAATAGGAATATTAATAGCATTATCTAAAATTATAAAATAATAAAACTAAACGAGTAACTTACTATAAGAATATATTTAAGTTACTTGTTTAGTTTTTTATTTAAAAATACCATTTGTATAAAGGAGTTGGAAAATATGAAGAAGTATCGAGTTTGGTTATTGCTTATTATATGTAATTTGTTTTGGGCAGGGAATTATGTATTTGGGAAATATGTAGTAGCAGAGATTACACCACTTTGGATTACCTTTTCTCGTTGGATAGGAGCAATCTTCTTATTGCTTCCCGTTGCATATTTTATTGAAAAGCCAAAGTGGAATTCCTTAAGCAAGGCTTTACCCACCTTGGCTATCATGGGAGCATTAGGAATTATAGGGTATAATTTAGCTCTTTATTCAGCTCTAGATTATACCTCTGCAATCAATGCTGCATTAATTAATGCGTTAAATCCTGGAGTAATAGTATTATTTTCAGTTTTTTTACTTCGAGAGAGGATTTCGTGGATACAAGTATCAGGACTTGTGGTTTCTTTAATAGGTGTTTTGGTAGTACTAACGCGAGGAGATTTAGTTCAAATCCTACAAGTAAAATACAATAAAGGGGATTTGATTATGATTGCTGCTATTATAATATGGACCTTGTATTCTATATTAGGGAAAAGACTTAAAGAGATACCTCCTATAACTGCTACTGCAGTATCTGCTCTAATTGCTGTACTTATGATGGCTCCTTTTGCTATTTATCAAGGGATTGACATGACTAAAATTACTTCGGTAGGTATGACTGGAATTCTTTATATGATAATTTTTCCGTCAGTATGCTCTTTTGTTTTTTGGAATATATCTATTCGAGAAATTGGAGCCAGTCAGGCGGGGATATTTTTAAACTTTATTCCTGTTTTTACAGCGATTATTAGTTGGATTCTTGGTAATAAGATTACATCGGCGCAAGTTTATGGAGGATTACTGGTATTTATAGGTATATATTTGACAACGGGAATGCTAGAACGAAGGCTTGCAAGGACTCAACTAAAAGTATAAAAATAAAAAGTGGTATACCACTTTTTATTTTTATCCGATGACTACCCGCTCTAATACTCCCATCTTCTTAAAAGTGGGAGTAAAGAGCGGCTACGTCCCTGGATTCGTTCAACTAAGAATCAGTTGGGGTCAAAGCCCCATCTGATTCAAGTTTCACTTTATAAAGAATTAATACTGTCTATAAATGCCTACTAGTTTACCGATTACTTGACAGTCTGGTACTATGATAGGGTTCATAGTTTTGTTTTCAGGTTGAAGTCTTATATGATCTTTTTCTTTAAAGAATCTTTTTAGTGTGGCCTCATTCTCTATTAATGCTACAATAATTTCTCCGTTTTCTGCGGAATTTGTTCTTTCAATTATAGATAGATCACCATCTAGTATGCCAGCGTCAATCATGCTTTCGCCACTTACTCTTAGCATAAATAGTTCATTGTTACTTTTTACATAATCCATAGGTATGGGAAAAACATCTTCTATATTTTCTACAGCTAAAATAGGCATACCTGCAGTTACGGTTCCAACTATTGGTATATTAACAATTTCTTTTTTATTAGAAGAGTTTTCTATAACCTCAATAGTTCTAGGTTTGGTAGGATCTCTCCTTATAAGCCCTTTCTTTTCCAGCCTTTCTAGATGACCATGAACTGTAGAGGTTGATTTTAAATCCACGGCAGCACAAATTTCTCTAACTGATGGTGGATAGCCTTTTTCTCTGATCTGACTTTTTATAAATTCAAATATTTCTAGCTGTTTATTATTCTTATGTCCTGTCATAAAAAACACCTCTCTAATCTAATTATATGAATTATAACATATGTATAGATAAATATCAAACTTATGTTCTATTTAAATTATCGATTTGCATATATAGGGTTCTGCGGTGGAAACTTAACTTATACTCCGGAATATGTTGCCAAACTTCAACACGTTAAAAACTTTTAATCAGTCTAAAGTTCGTGTTTTAGAAAACCTAAGAACCTTTGATAAACTCGCTTCACTCAGACAATCTAAGGTTCTAAGATTTTCTAAAACACTTCACTAAGACTGATAAAAAAGTTTTTAAATGTGCTTCAGTTCTGTCAATATATTCCTACGTATAAGTTAAGTTTCGAGCTAGGAACCCTATATTAAATTGAAATGTAAAGATTTATAGTTATTTATCTATAAAATATACTTGGAATTATAATTATATTATGTATAATATAGTGTAGACCGTTAATACTTATAGTTGAGAATAGAAAGGAAGTATCTATGAATAGAGAGTACTGTATTTTTAAAACAAGTAAACCATGTAACAATTGTGGGGAATGTGATAGATGTGATCTAAACTCTAGTAAATTATGTAATAACTGCGGTAAGTGCTTAGAGGCCCAGGGATTTGATATGAAAGCCATAAAGATTGATGAGATTGTGGATGATGATAAAGAATCTATAGAAGTTGAAAAAGAGTTAGCTAAAGAGAGCAATGATGTTGGTAGTAATGAAAATGATTATCAATTAAACAAGGTAGATTTTTATGACGAAGACAACGGCGAATCCGTGATTTTAAATCAGGAATATGATGATGAATTAAGCGACGACAGCTACAATGATAACTGGGATGAAAATATAGAATACATAGATGATATAGAAGGTCTTAGCGAGGTGCTGGAGGATAAAGATAAGTTTGAAGATACTATTTTCGAGGAGTATCCAGGGCTTATAAGATTTAAAAAATAGGGTATATAAAAAAATGGTTTCTGTGGGTACACCATCAGAAGCCATTTTTTTATACTCTATTTTTATTTATTTTATAAAGGTGCTTAGGTTATTCGTCACTTAGAGGATTAGATCTTACTGCTTCTCTTAGTTGGTCGTCATCTACATGAGTATATATTTGAGTTGTAGATACATTTTCGTGGCCTAGAATTTTTTGAAGACTTCGTATATCTACATTGCCATGCTTGTACATAAGAGTGGCAGCGGTGTGCCTTAGTTTATGTGGAGTATATTTAACAGTATCCAATCCGGCAGCACTTAGGTATTTTTTTAACATAACTTCTACTGTTCTTTTACTTACTCTTGTATTATTTTTACTTATAAAAAGAGCATCTTTATCGATTATTTTATCAATATTTTTGTTGCGAACATTGATATAGTTATTTATAGATTTTATGCATGCGTTATTTAAATATACTGTTCTTTCTTTGTTTCCTTTCCCTATAACCGTTAAAACATCATCTTTAATATTTGATATATTAATACCACATAACTCTGAAAGTCTGAGTCCGCAATTTAAAAACAAAGTTATTATACAGTAATCTCTTTCTTTGTTTCTTCCGTCTATAGCTCTTAAAAGTGATTTGCTTTCTTCTAAAGTAAGATACGTAGGGTTTCTTTTACTTATTTTTGGAGACTCTAATTCTATCGCTGGATTTTCATCTATAATTTTTGCTTTACCACTAAGAAATTTAAAGAAAGATTTTAAAGTAGCAACTTTTCTTGCTCTAGCATAGGCGCTGTTTGATCTATATTTTTCTGTGAAAGACAAAAAGGCGTATAGATCTGCTAGCTTTATTCTTTTTATAATATAATCATCTATATCGTATATAGGTATTTCCTCAAATTCTAAATCCTCATCATAAGGTAATCTTTTGTATATTTTTATAAATCTAAAAAACATAGTCAAATCAATTCTATAAGCATTTAATGTATTTTGAGATTTACCCTTTATTGTTTCTAAATAATTTAAGAAATTTGTTACCTGCTCAGGTAAATCGCCATTTCTTAGTGCTGCAAAATCATATTTCATAGTATTATATTCCTTCCGCTTCTTTGATTATTTCATCAATTAAATTAACTAGCTTATTTTGTAAATCGGATTTATATATAATATCATCTTTTGAGGAATAAGCTTTTGTGTCTAATCTTAATAACTTATATCCCTTACTTTTAGCTAAGGCACTCTTTTTTTCGTCTCTCTTAATACCTTTGTTAGTATCATGGGTAATATACCCATCAACTTCTAATATAAACTTAATAATGGATTTATCTTTTATTATGATTATTGGAATATCTGTCTCCATATTAATAATTCCTAGGGTATTTATACCGACTATAACTTCATATTCTTTAAGTTTCTCAGTTAAAAGTAGATTTAATTGATGTCTAATATAATTTTCGACTTTAGATCCATTTAATTGAGTGTCAAACATTCTATCTAGCATAGTTCTTTTGAAAGAAGATCTTATAGTTTTATAATCTCTTTTGGTTACGGCAATTTCTTGAGCTTCTTTTGGTGTTCTGTTTAATCCTAATTCCTTTAACCATATTTGCACGGTGCGAACTCCAACGTCATAAATTTTAGCTATGTCAGTAGTGCTGATAGAATTTTTTATTACCAAGATATATAAGTCTTTTATTATGTATTCATAACCACGACGAACACCTAAAGATTCATATTGATTATATATTTTATTTAATTCTTGTTCGTCTTTAGGGGGTAGATTAACAGATAGCATTTTTTTAATATTGTTATCATCGTATTTAAAATGCTTATACTTAAAAGTTATAGTTCTGCCTCTAGTCATAAAAAACCTCCTTAAATGTGATTGAAGCATTGATTTTATTGCGTTATATAAACTCGCCTCCCCTGAGACGCGAAGTTTAAGAAATGTATATTTAGCGAATATAATATTCTATAGAAATACTTTAAAATCCTGCTTATTATAGTAATTTATTATTAAATATATTTATAAATTAAGTTGTACGTGAATTTTAATAACTAACCATGGAGTATTAAGTTGTTATGAATTCAAAAAACATATGGTATTAAAATAATAACAAAATGTATTATATAATTTTATTTGACTTATAATTTTATAAATTTTCAAGCTTATAAAATTATAAGTTTCAATTGATAATATTATCAATTGCAGCAAAAACGAACATTTATATATAATATATATAATTTAAATTCTGTTTTTTCTTCATTTTTAAAAACACTGTAATTTGGCTAAAAATATTTTTAAATTGGTATATACATGTATAATTACTGGTGCCGCAAATTTGTTTATATATTCTCTATCCTGCTAATCCCCTCTTAAATAGGCGTTGTGATAATTGCTGGGAATTCTATAGGAAGCCTAAATTAAAACAAAAATTCTTTTCGACTTTATTCTTGTTTATTTATAAAAATAAAAAATATAATAGCTTCAATAGTAGAAAAATACTATTGAAGCTATTAATAAATATTTTTTTTGACAGAATTTAAGTGGAAAAATATTCAATAACTATTTAGTACTTTCACTTATATAAGGTTGTATATCTTTAATATGCTTTGTTTCCTCTCAAGCAAAACAGTATAATATTTGCCTACAATTAAATATTATACTCGTCTATACATTATTTTCAACATTTTGTTTACATAATAATTAATATGTATATTATGACTAATCTCCTTTGCTCTTAAAAATAACTTATAGTAAAAACTATTATTTTTTTAATAGTCCTAACAAATAAATGAATAATATTTATACATTAAGGTAAAATATACAAATGTAGATATATAAAGTTTTGTTGATAACTAAAAGGAGCGTTTTAAATGAAAGTAGGCATACCTAAGGGGCTATTATATTACAAGTACTACCCCTTTATTGAAACCTTTTTTACAGAATTAGGTGCTGAAGTTATTACTTCAGATGCAACTAATAAAGAAATACTAGATATGGGAGTAAAATATTGTGTAGATGAGGCTTGCTTACCTGTAAAAGTCTTTCATGGGCATATTGCACAAATAAAGGATCATTGTGATATTCTGTTTATTCCAAGAGTGATGCAGCTAGATACAAAAGAATTTATATGCCCTAAATTCTGTGGGCTTCCTGAAATGGTAATAAACAATATACCAAATATGCCAAGAACCATAACAAATCCAATATATGCTTCTTCAGAAAGAAGTCTTAAAAATTGGGCTATGGAAACAGGTTCATACTTTACAAGAAACATATTAAAAATCAAAAAGGCTTATAAGTTATCTTTGGAAAAACAACATGAATACAACTGTGGAATAAAGAATGAAGGATATAAATTAAATGTAGCTTTAGTAGGCCATCCTTATACTATTTATGATGATTTCGTAAATATGAACTTAGTAAAAAAGCTAAATGCACTAGGTATAGGCGTAATAACAGAGGAAAATATAAAAAAGGATATTATAGCTGCTAAATCAAAGGATTTATTTAAAAGACCTTTTTGGACTTTTGCTAAAAATTCTTATGGATTTGCTACATATCTTGCTGAGCAAAACGCTATAAATGGAATTGTTTATATATCTTCTTTTGCTTGCGGTATAGATTCTGTAGTAATAGAACTTATAAAAGATAAAGTTCAAGCTTTTCCGCTTCTCATATTAAAAATAGATGAACATACAGGAGAGGCTGGTTTTGATACAAGATTAGAAGCTTTTGCTGATATGTTAGACAGGAGGTGTATTATTAATGAAAATTACACTGCCTCATCTAGGTAATACTTGTTATGCTGCAAAAGCACTTTTTGATGGATTAGGCTTAGATTATATAATCCCCCCTTTGAGCAATAAGGCTGCTCTAGAGATAGGCTCCTTATATTCTCCAGAAGAAATTTGTCTTCCATTTAAAATTATGATAGGAAACTATATAGAAAGTATAAAGCAAGGTGCAGATACTATTCTTATAGTAGGAAGCTGTGGACCCTGCAGGTTCGGTGAATATTGTGAACTTCAAATAAATTTACTAAAGAAGTTAGGTTATAATTTAACTTTTATAGTATTAGATAGCCCTGGAGACATTGGGATTAAAGAACTTTTTAATAGGCTTATAATGCTTACTAGCAATAGTAAAAAATCTAAATTAGAAAAGCTTAAAGTATTAAAAGATGCTTATACCATTATTAATTTAATGGATAAATTAGAAAAGAACGTAAAGCTTCTTTCGGGTTATGAAGTTACTAAAGGTCAGTGCAGAAAAATATTAAATCAATGCCAAAAAGAAGCTTTTAATTGTAAAACTCCATTAGAAATGATTAATCATATAAAGAAATATGGAAAATTATTAAAAGAAGTTCCCATTGATAAAACAAAAAAACCTCTAAAGATAGCTATTATAGGAGAAATATATACTGTTATAGAACCCTTTTCGAACCTATATATAGAAGATAAACTTATGGAATATGGTGTTGCAAGTAATCGTCATTTAACCCCTAGTTGGTGGGTTAAAAATACAGCTCTAACTACAGTGAAACTAAATTCCCTAGATATCAGAAGAGCTTCAAAAGAGTATCTTCCATTATATATTGGCGGCCATGCACGAGAATGTATTGGGGAAGCAGTGTTAGCAAAAGAACAAGGATTTGACGGTGCAATTCAAATATTCCCAATGGGTTGCATGCCTGAGATTGTATCTAAAGCTATTCTTCCTACAATATCTAAGGATAAGGATTTTCCTATATTAACTTTAGTAGTTGATGAAATGACCGGCGAGGCCGGATATATAACTAGAATTGAAGCATTTATAGATTTACTTGAAAGGAGAAGAGATAATGTATTATATGGGAGTTGATGTTGGGTCTGTTAGTACTGATATAGTACTACTGGATAACAACATGAATGTAATTGAATCACTTTATTTAAGAACTAAAGGAAGACCAATAAATGCAATTCAAGAGGGTTTTAAGTTTTTAAAGAAAAAGTATGATGGAAAACAGATAAAAGGTGTTGGTACCACTGGTAGTGGAAGACAAATTGCATCCTTTTTAATAGGAGCAGATGTAATAAAGAATGAGATAACTGCTCATGCAGTTGCTTCATTAAACGCTAATAAAGACGTGAAAACTATAATTGAGATTGGTGGTCAGGACTCTAAAATCATTATATTAAATAATGGTGTTGTAACAGACTTTGCTATGAATACTGTATGTGCTGCTGGAACAGGTTCTTTCTTAGATAGGCAGGCAGAAAGACTAGAAATCCCTATAGAGGAATTTGGAGACTATGCCTTAAAATCATCCGCTTCAGTTAGAATTGCTGGAAGATGTGCTGTCTTTGCAGAGTCAGATATGATACATAAACAACAGTTGGGTTACAGCGAAAAAGATATTATTAAAGGACTTTGTGAGGCACTGGTTAGAAATTATCTCAATAATGTGGCAAAAGGAAAGGAAATCAAATCAGATATATTCTTCCAGGGTGGTGTTGCTGCAAACATTGGAATGAAGGCAGCTTTTGAAGAGGCATTAGGATGTAAAGTAACTATTCCTCCAAATTATAAGGTCATGGGAGCGATTGGATCAGCTATTTTAGCTAAAGAATTCCTTGAAAAGAGTGGAAGTAATACAAAATTTAAAGGTTTTGATTTAGCTGATATGGAATTTGTATCTAGAAGTTTTGAGTGCAACGGATGTTCTAATGGTTGTGAAGTTGTAAAGATATTAAGTAATGAAACTGTAGTAGGTTATTTTAGTGATAGATGTGGTAAATGGAGTGGTACTGTAGTAGCTGTTTAATTAGCATTCTCTACAACTTTAATTGAACTATAAAAACAATATCTAAACCTAAAATAATTAGGATTGGGCATATAACCCAATCCTAATTATTTTGAATAATATTCTAATTTTCATCGGTAAAACTGTAGTAATTTAGAAATTAAGTTTTATATTATAAAATTTATGTTTATAAAAATTGTTCAGTGGAAAACTAAAATCATATATATACTTTAATATAGAAAGGAATGAATTAAAATTGTATTTAAATAAATCACTCATATGCCCTAATTGTAATAACAGTAAATTTTCCATGAAGCGAGAAGCAACTTATTTATACACATATAAAATTAGTACTCCAAATACTGAATCACGAAGTATTGAAAACGAGCCTCTACCCTTTCTATTTGATAACAGAGAGCAGACAGATTCTAAAGAATATCTAGAATGTGATGAATGCGGACATAAGTACCCTTGTGTTTTTGATAGAGAAAGACAAAAAATTGATATGACTATACTTAGAAAAGCCATAAGAGCTGATCATCAACACTATCCTGAGTTCTTAGGGTAGGTATTATATTTATAGAGAAAGAAATAAAGCAACTACTATCTTTTCATTAATATTTTTGCTTTATTTCTTTTATAAAACTGATTTTATTTAGTACGTATAGCAGCTTGTTTAATGATTTAAGTTTTTATGTTATTAATAAATAAAAGACCTAAAATAGTTCAATAACCATCTTAGGTCCTTTAGGCTTATCTCATAATTATTTAGTATTATACAGATATATGACCTTTACCAGTTTATATAATCCTTAACTTCCGCTTTTGGTCCTAACTTAACGTCTTTTAGTGCCCATTTCTTAAACTCTTGATAACCAGTTCTATCTACAATATAGCCTATATGTTCTTTTCCCAGCGGAGCCTCTTTATCAATGTACTCTTCTATATAGTCGTAGGTATTTAATATGATTTTTATTATACTATCTTCATCAATCCAGGTTATAAAATCCTGAGCTAATCTAGGATTTTTCTTCCCCGTTCTACCCATAATAACTAGTTTATAATATTTCTCTTCGCTTCGAGTCCATGCTGCTGTTGGGCACTTACCAACACATTCACCACAACCTATACACTTACTATGATCTCTTACAACCTTAAAATTTTCAAAACTTAATGCCACCGTTGATCTCTTTTTACAGTTATTTACACAGGCTTTGCATCCTATACATCTATAGCTATCATATTGAGGCTCTGTCATACCTATTATACCAAAGTCGTGCATTCTAGATTTTATACAATCATTTGGACATCCAGTTAAAGCTATTTTTACATGGCGATCATTAGGAAATATAGCTTTTTCAATTCTTAGTGCGAACTCAGATGTATCATAATTGGCAAATGGACAGACCTTGTTACCTACACATGCAGACACATTCCTTGTGCCTGAAGCTGAATAGCCTGTACGTGGGCTAACCTGATTTATTTCTAACCCTTCTATTATAGGTTGTATAAGTTCGTTTATTTCTGGTATATGCTTCATGTTTATGCCTGGAATTTCAAAGCCTTGTCTTGTTGTAAGATGAACAGTTCCGTTACCGTACTTTTCTGCTACCTCCTGAAGTAATTGAAAGTATTTAGCTTCCATATGACCTCCAGGAACTCTAATTCTGATAGCAGTTTTCCCTCTCTCCTTTGTTACTCTAAAAGCATTCTTCTTAAGAACTTTTGTATTAATATCCACAAAGCTCCCCCCTTTAGTCCATTAAATTTTTTGCTTTGCTATAATTAAATACTGGGCCTTCTAAACAAATGTAGGTATCATCTATCTTACAATGGCCACATTTACCAACACCACAACACATTTTTCTTTCATAAGAAACCCAAATATTTTTCTCTTTTATACCTCTTTTTATAAATTCAGCAACTGTGAATTTCATCATTATAGGTGGTCCAACTATTATAACTTGTGCTTCTTCTAAATCTTTTATATTTATGTCTTTAACATAGTTAGTTATTAATCCTACATTTCCTTTATAATCCTTACTTGCTTGATCAACAGTTTGAGTAATTTCTATGCTATTTTTCCATCTCTCAATATGATTTTTAAATAACACATCTTTAGGAGATTTAAATCCTATTAGTACATTTAATTTTATTATGTCATTTCTATTATGAGAAAAGTAATCAATAACTCCTTTAACTGGCGCTAGACCAGTTCCTCCTGCAGCAATAATTAATTCCTTATTTTTATATAGATCAATATCAAAACCATTTCCATAAGGACCTCTCATAAAGAGAATATCACCTGGAAAGAAAGTATGCATAACGTCAGTAACTACACCAACACGTCTAATAGTTAGATCTATATATCCATCCCCTATTTCACATACAGATATAGGAGCTTCACCATATTTAGGTATTGAAACTTCGAAAAATTGCCCAGGTTTTACGTCGCCTCTATATTCCATTCTAAAAGTATAATCAATATCAGTATGTGGAGTTATGCTTATTATTTTACTTGCTTTTGGTAAATAAATATTCTCCATTTATTTCACCTCTTCTACAGCTTTATTTAATTTATTAACACAATTAGAGAAGGATATATATTCTGGGCAAACATCATCACATCTACCACAACCTACACACATATGATATCCAAACCTCTTATTAAAGTCATATATCTTATGCATTACTTTAAACCTCATTCTATCCCCTTTATCTTTTCTGAAACTATGTCCACCTGCCATATCTGTAAAGCCATCTATCTGACAAGATGACCATACTCTTCTTCTCTCACCGGATTTATTGTTATCTTTATAAGATATATCCTGCATAGTGAAACAACTGCAAGTCCCACATACAGTATTACATCTTCCACAGGCAATACATCTTTCGGAATATTCCTTCCATCCGTCCCAGTTAAATATCTTTTGATCCAAATTTTTTGGTATAGTTACTTCTATTTCGTTGGATTCTATAAATTTAGGTACAACTTCATAAGCTTCCTCATTATTTAAACAGGGTCTAAAGCTTTCATCTTTACATTCTATTAATATATCTTCGTTAGCTACTTTAACAAATAAACTATATTCTTCTGTTTTATTAGTACCCATGCTCACACAGAAGCAATTTTCAAAACTATTTTCGCATTCCATAAGTACAAATTTAACCTTGTCTCTTAGTTTCTTATAGTAAGGGTCTTCATAACCGTTTCTTAGATAAATCTCATCTAATCTCCTAACAGCGTGAATATCACAACTTCTTAGGAATAATAGTATTTTCTTACCCTCTACCTTTGGTTCTATTATAGAGTCTTCTGTAAAATAAAATAAGGTCTGTGTAATTGGCAATATTACTTCCTTAGGTGAGAAACTTGATTTCTTATCAAATACTATATCTTCAATATTCCTAATTAAACTATACCTTATAGAATCTGTATCTGAAAATGTTCCTTTACCTTTTAAAAGAATTGGAGCATATATTTTATATTCTTCACTTATATTATTTAAAAAATCGTTAAAACTCTTTTTAGTTAGCTTGTATCCCATTTTGGACCTCCTATTCATTATTAATAATTTTTATTTAATCCTTAAGATTTTCCTTTGAAACATACCAATAAGCTAAACCTACAAATATGGCTCCACCTACTATATTTCCTAAGGTTACTGCTGTTAAGTTATAAGCTAATCCTCCTATAGATATAATATCTTTGTGTGGTATTATTAAAGCAGTAGTTAACAAGGTCATATTAGCTACACTCTGCTCAAAACCAGAAGTTATAAAGGCAAAGAGGCACCAAAATATCACTATAAGTTTAGCTGTCTCATCCTTAAGTTTAAAGAAGCAGCATACCGCTAAACATAATAATATATTACACAAAATTCCTCTTATAAATAGCTGTATAAAAGGTGTACTCATCTTAATTGCAGCTGTTTTTAATATGAAATCTGCAGTTGTACCTTTACCTAATCCAGCTAACACAAATAATGCAGATAAAACTATAGAACCTATAAAATTTCCAATAAAACTAAAAATCCATATGCTCCAAACAGAATTCCACTTAACTTTTCTTTCTAAAGCTCCAACAGTCATTATTAAGTTATTCCCAGTAAATAACTCAGAGCCTGCCATCAATACTAAACTTAAGGCAATTCCAAAGGATGCTCCCATTACAATTTTAGTAGCCACTGCATTTACAGAGTCAAGTAATCCTCCTATAGTAAAGATAAGTAAAATTCCAAAGCCTACAAACATTCCTGCTAATGCCGAAGCCACTAAATACTTTCCTTTACTTTGTTTTATGGCATCTGCTTTTTTTATAGCAGCCCCACTAAATTTACTAATTTCTTGCTTATACAAATAAAATCCACCCTCTTCCTGTTTTCCGTTTGTTATATATTTAACATATCATAATATCTCTAAAAATAATGTGATATTTATCACATTAGTACAAAAATAAAAAGCTGCCATATAACAATGACAACTTTTATTTTTACTACTTTTCTATTTTCAGTATACTATTATATTCTATTTTTCTTTATTATCTTTTATATAGTCAATTATTTTCAAGTTATGAATTTTTTTATCTACTGATTGATCAGTATCTTCATTCTTATCTAATTCTCCAAAAACATCCTTAAATGAATCTAGCATAGTTTGTAGCGTCTTATTAGCTATTACTCCAATTTCATCTAATATTTCAGTATTGCTTTTTGTTCTTGATATATACACTTCTAATTTTTCATCATAAAAATTTTTAACAATCTTATCTACTACATATTCTGTTTTTTCTTCTTTAGGAGATATAATTGTATCCCCTGCTTGAAGTGTTAGGTACATAGGGTTATCAGTTTCTATGCCATTTTCAAAATCTGCGTATAAGTCCTCATTTTCTTCTAATGCTAAATAAAAATTAATTATTGTCTTCATATTGCTATTGTTCCTCCCCTTGTTAACTATTTGGAACTTATTATAGTGAGTTATAATTTTATCTATTTGTAGTATATTCTTTAAAAACATAATCTGTGCCAAATATAATATTCATCTCAAAGATATACACAATAAAAAATGAGGTACAAAATTAATTGTACCTCTTGAGGAGTGTAGGGAGCTATTATGTAAAACTTTTATAAGTTTTATGCATAATTTTTTATATAAATAAAACAATAAATAAGTATAATTTAAAAGTTCTAAATAGTAATATAGTCCATATAATGAATGAAAGAAGTGATGTAATGAAAACTTATAAAATTATCATTTTGGTAATTGTAATTACTTTTACTTTAGGTTTAATAAATTTAAAAAATGATACATTTAATATTAAAAGCAGTTTTAATGAAACTAAGGAGCAACAATTTTCATTAGATGAATTAAATATGAAAAAAGATAATGTAGATTTATTTTATGAAAATAGAAAAATTAAAGTTAACTTACCAATAGGTATAAAGAATAGTGTATATTATATACCTGCAAACGAAGTAGTAAATAATTCAGGCGGAAAGTTTACAGTAAAAAATGGTGTAGTGGAATTAAACTTCAATTCAATAGATGCATTTATTGATGTTAATGAAGGTAGTTATAAAATAAATAAAAAAACACAACAATTAAGACATAAAGCCATTTTAAAACAAAAGGTTTTTTATATCTCTATGTTTGATTTTACTAATATATTTGATTTAAAAACTTACTGGGATGAGAAAAATACAGAAATAAGTTTTTATAAAAATACAGAAAAAATTGTTTTAAATAGCACACATAATGAAGGAAAAGTAGCTTTAATTAGGTTAGAAGATATTGCAGCAGGCGGGCTTTATAATTCTTGCGACTCCTTAGAGAAGTTAAGAATTATAGCGGATTATTTATATAGTAAGAATATAGTATTTTATGTTGCATGGGTTCCTAGATACATAGATCCATCTATGAATATAGATAACAATTTGTTAAAAAACTATAATATGTTTAATGCAGATTTTGTATTTACATTAGACTATATAATAAATAGAAATGGAATTATAGGACTTCATGGATATACACATCAATATGATGGTACTAAAAGTATTGATGGAATAGAGTTTCATATGAGTAAAAAAGATAATATTCCAAAAGATACAGAATATGCAAAAGAAAGAGTAGTTGAAGCTATTGAAACTGCAAAGGCATTAGATATAAACTGCGATTTTTTTGAAGCACCTCATTACGCTATATTACCTAATCAAATGAAAGTAATAGAAAAATTTTTTAAGTTTATGTATCAGCCTTATTCAAAAGATGGAGGTTTTACAGAATGTAGTGACATTGTAAAGTTTAATAATAGTGAAAGAAAAGTTATATATATTCCAACTCCCTTAGGATACTTAAATGGAAAAGATGATTGTAGGAATATGTTAAATAAAATAAAAAATATAGATGATAACATGCTTGCAAGCTTATTTTATCATCCGTATATTGAATTTGAATATATAGATTTAAAAAGGAATGAAAAAGGTTATCCGGTTTATAGTTATTCACAGGATTCACCACTTCATCAAATATTAAAAGAATTTGAAAAAAATGATTACAAATTTTGCACAATAGATAATGCTCTTGAAAAAACTACAAAAAATATAACTGTAATAGAAGACAAATAGATACAAAGAAAGGGCTTTATAAACTCTAACATAATTAAATATTATGAAGAGATATTAGGAATGTGTTAAAGTATTATATTAAATATTTACGATTAAAGCCATTCTATGCTGTTTTGCTTAAGATGGCTTTATTATTTATAAAATTCACCTAAATACCTCTAAAATATATAGATAGCTCTTTAGGGTCTTTAACCACTATCTTTTTACCTAAAAATTTTATCATACCTTTTTTTTCAAAACTGTTTATACATCTAGATATTGTTTCTCTAGTACTACCTAGCATGTCAGCTAAATAAGTGAAAAGAAAAGGCATGATAAACCCTAGTATTTAAGCCAATCTTACTTAATTCTTATAAAGAATCCTTACATATCCTACTTATTGACATTATACTACTAACTTTCTTTAGTATACAAGTATTTACCAATAAAAAATAAGGTACAAATTTAATTGTACCTCTGTGTTAGTTTGGTGGATTGCATACTGAACATGGAGTAAGCCCAGATTCTTTCGCATTAGATAAAGTCATAGGAATCCTGCTTTTACTTAAATATCTGCATCCATCTCTATGGTACTTATGACCTGTTTTTGTACCAAAAACTATTATGCTTTTATTATCTACCTGTTGTACATTATTTGAATTATTGTTATTTTCAATACTGACCTGCTGTTGTGCAGATGCTTTTGCTTTAGCTTCTTCCTCTTGTTTTGCTTTAAGCTCTGCTTCTTGTTTAGCCTTTGCTTCAGCTTCCTGCTGTGCTTTTAATTCACTTTCTTGCTTGGCTTTTAATTCTGCTTCTTCTTTAGCTTTTTTATCTGCATCTAATTTAGCTTGGTCTTGTTGTTGCTGTGATGTAACTACGCTATTTTGAGCTGTTGTAGACTTATCTTCGGTTGTACATCCTACTATTAAGCCCCCAGCCACTATAATACTACAGAATAAAGCTAATATTCTTTGATATTTCTTATAAATATAGTTATTCATTTTTCTCCCTCATTTTTCTAGTTAATAATACCACATTCTACATTATAAACCATTGGTGCCTATTTGGGAATATAAATTAAAAAGCAGGATTTCTCCTGCATTATAATTAATAAAACTTAAATTTTATAAACTTATGTTTGATTGTCTTACCCTAAAAATAAAGTGTCTTGATACTTATAACATTAGTATCAATAACGTTATAAGTTCTGATATATTGTGTATTAAGAATTTGTTTTATTTTAATATTATTTAAAAACACCTCATAAAAAATTTACATCTGTATGGCAAATTAATAATATTCGTCTGTTTTCTTTAATAAATCATTTTTTATCTGCCCATCATAATCTTTATCAATAGTCTCCTTTAACTTTTTCTGAAATGAATCTTTATCCAGAATTATTCCTTTTTCAAGCAAAATCTTAGTTAATGTATCTATTCTAACCGAATTAAATGCATCCGCAAAATTTTCTTCTGATTTTTCTTCTGATTGTTCAATAAACCAATATTTGTAATTTAGTACAAATAAATTTAAGCATGTCTTCAATAATGATACTGAATAAAACACTGAAAACAGGAATCCATAAGCTAAAATAAAAGCTACTATGAAATATAACCAACTTATTATAGGTAAATCTATAGAAACAACGATATATGCTAAGAAGTAACATATAATCACTAGACCAATTACTCTCCCAATATAGTAGAAACTAAATAGAATAGCTAAAATAGAATCAAATTTACCTTTTATATTCATTCTGTGCGCAATTTTATTATTGATGGTTCCTGATGCAATCGCTAATCCACTAATAATAAATCCTAGCATAGAAATTAGCCCTGAACCAATATATAACATTAAATTCAACAATATGCTTGTTATACTTGTGTCATTATTTTTAATTAATAGTATCCAAAGAAGAATCAGTGAAACTATTGTAAACGCCATTGCAAGTTTTACTTCAATCTTACTTCCATCAAATAATGGATTTTTTTTAAATGCTTTCTTATACAAGTCTTTAAATTCTAGTGGATTTTTCAATAAATCCATAATTAAGTTCCTTCCTTAAGTTATTTATTTTTTTTATTAAGCAACCTAGCAATGTATCTTTTAATTCCATTTTTACTTTCTTTTATAAATTCATCTATACTATCTTTCAAGTTTTCATCAATTAAGGTCATATATGGAGAATCATCATCTGAAGTAAAATGATATTTTGTTCCATCAGTGAGTACACCTTCAACTTCTAATCTCCCATACCCTTTTTCAAAAGTTTTAAAAGCTTCATTAGCATTAATTGTTTTTTGTACCATTTTACTATTTATATTTATGCCTTTTGAACCTTTAATATCATGTTCAAAAATTGTTGTCTTCTTTCCTATATGTGATTCATGAAGAGTGCTAACTTCTTCATCATACAATTCCTTAAAATGTTCCTCATTTACATTTGGAGGAATTATAGTTGCTTTGATTCTTGTAACTTTTTTTACTTTAGATAACCTTTCACTAATACTAAATGGGTCACTAATTATGAAAACCTGAAATCCTATATCTTTATAACATAAATTTACTAGATTTTGAAATGCATTGATAAATTGTATTTGTTTAAAATTTCGTCTATTACAAAACGTTATGATTTCGGTCTTAATATCAAAATAAAAAAATATACTTGTTGAATTGTTTGATATTACTTCCCTGGTAAACTTTCTAGTTTTTTCATTAAATCTTTCAGTAAAGTAAGGAAATCTCCTAACAATATTTCCGGTTATATAATGTTCCACATTGTCTCTATACTCCTTCAAATCTGCAAAATTGTAAATTTCTTCATTGACTTTTAATTCACCATTTTTTGTATAGGTATTTTTGTTAATATATTCTGTTTCATCATTTAAAGACTTAGCTAAATTAAATAATATATCCTTTAGTCTAAGTTTTTTCTCATAAACTTCAAAAATATGAGAATTAACATTTAATTTTGCATAATACATTAAAGCCACCAAAAACTCCCCCTTAACACATACTTAGCATATTGTGTATAAATTTGTATGATAATATATCTTATTATATCACAAAAACATCTTTTGCCTTTTTAATACTATAAATGTCATATCAAATCAATTTTAATCATACAATTCAAATCCATATTTTTAACTTATATAATTTTTACAATTTCATTTAAAATATTAATATAAAACTGATATTCTATCTACTTATTGAAATTAATCCTCAAATATTTTTTCATACTTCTGTTTATCAGATAATGCCATTTTATTTGTTTCATTGAAGTCAATATTGGGATACGTACTCTTTATATAATCCAGCAAGTTCTTCATTCCTTTCATAGACAACCCTGCATCTCTTCTAAAATTTGATTCTACTTTTTGACTATCTGTATTTAACTTAAAGACCTTGCCATTATCGCCAGTAAAATAATTATCATAGCTAAGTATAGAATTAAGATATTTATAAAATTCTAATATATTAATTTTCAACTCTTCATCATAAAAGTAAAAGTCCACTGAAGTAATAAATGCTTTAATACCGTCAAAATAATGAAAAATATCATGCATTATCACATTTGACTCATTTATTAATTTGAAACTATTATCAAAAGTAGGTATATGAATGTTACTTAAGAAAATATTTAGTTTTTCATAATCATTTTTTATTTTTATTTCTTCATTACTTAATTTCATACCAGTATCTACTTTAAAGTTTTTACTATTAATTATAGTTTCTATAGCACCTTTTAGATCTCTAGTTAACTCCTTCATACTACTAGCCCTTAAACTTGCATCTCCATTAAAACTATACTGTACCACTCTATGTCCACGTATATCAAAAGGTACATCTTCTATATCACCATAGTTGCTATTAAATACTAGTATGATTTTTTCCCATCCTGATGCACAAACTCCAAATCCAAGTTCAAATGCAACATTTGAATTAATACATTTTTTATGTTCCTTATCATTGTTAATAATTGACACATCATAAACTAAAATTTGAGATTGTAATATTTTATGTAAAATAGTATCTCTAATATTTACTGCCCCGCTAGTATCTTTGGTATCTCTATCTATGTTTATAAAACCTACATTTTCGTCAATCTCCATATCCGACACAGCTTTATATAATGCCTTTTGAATAAAATTACGATTGCTTTTATTATCTAAATCGCTTTGCCACGAATAAAATATGTTCATATTCCATTTCCCCTAAATAAATTTTTTTAAAATTATGAAATTTGTATCATATATCTGAATCCTATTATTTACTGATTATTTGATTTTTCATATTTATAAGTATATCAAAAATAGACAAGTTTTGAAGTTTTTTTATATTTTAGCATAATGTTTTAAGTTCATCAAATTGCCTCATTTGCATGGTATTTTCATTTGCAATAATACAACATATTGTATTCTACACATTTAAAAACTACAATATATAAAACTGAATATTTGCTATACTTTTAAGAAATTATTACAGACTTAATATTAGCAGATATATTTAAAATTAACATTATATATATTATTATATTAATATGTAGAAAATTATTATAGTCAAAGGATATCTTTCTACAGTATAAGCTATAAATCCTAAAGCATAGAAAGGAGATAGTATAAGATGTCTAATGAATTAGAAAAAATTAAAGAGCTAGTAGATGAAATACCTAATGAGTTAAAAATAAAAGCAGTTAGCTTTCTAGGTGAATTAATCGGACAACCATTAAGAGAGGTAGGAAATATAGCGTTTGATAACATTCGTTACTTAAGAATAAAAAATCAAGTAAGATTATTATTGAAAGCTAAGGAATATTTTATTAATAATGGACTAGAACCTCAAAAAGTACCCACGCAAATACTAGTTCCACTACTAGAACAAGGGTCACTTGAAGAAAATGAAACATTATCAGAAAAATGGACAGCACTATTAGTAAATGCCAGTTATTTAAACGGGAACTCAGTTAGACCAAGCTATATAGATATACTTAAACAGCTAACACCGCTAGAAGCTCAAATATTAGATTACTTATTTAATCAGTATAAAGATTACGATTTTCCATTAAGACATGTTAAGAAACGTGTTTTTAGTGAGTTCAAAATAGATGAGAAAGAATTATTAATTTGTATTGATAACTTTCTAAGATTAAAACTATGGAACTCAGAATTACCAGATAAACTTTATGAGTTAATGTCAAACGCGGAAGATAAAAAGAAACTAGAAATAATGTTTTATGAAAAGGCTACATATTCATTTACAATGTTGGGTAAGGATTTCATTGAATCTTGCAGGTTAAAATAATAATTTAAATAACTACGTCTAACATTTAGACTTATATAACAAATATATTCATAAATGTTTATTGTTTCAATAGTATTTATAAATAAGGAGTTACTAAGTATAACAGTGGCTCCTTTTAATATACTTAAATCTTCATGTAATTCGTAAGCTATTTAAAATTTTGTATTACATATACGTAAAGGGTGCTTAAATTTCCATACCAGAACCAATTTGCATATAAACGTAGCTCATTACCATATACAAATGACTTATCATATTATTTTAGGTTTTTTGCCATATATGTGAGTCTATTTGTCTATATTATTAGATCTTTAAATATCCGCCACATAAACCACCAAAGATAAAATAGAGGTTTTTTCAATCCATTAGGTTATAAAATATTCTAGTTATTATATAGTGGTGTGGAGTTGAAAGTGTTATAGCACTTTTCATGCCAGATCGGCCCCTTTTCTATGGAAACCTACCCCCCTTATAATATGAATATGTGATTTTTATAAGTGCTTTTAAGATATAAAAACTCCTATTATAAGTATTAAATATATTAATTATAGTTTTTATCCAAAATCCGTTATTCTACAAATCAACACCTGTAGATGTATTTTAATCATAGAAAAAAGAATAGGCTTTTATTCCTATCCTTAAAATTCATATTTTGTTATCTATTCCTTAAGTATCTATACAAAGTAGGTTTTGATACTCCTGTCATTTCTGTTATTTCAGTTATCGAATACTCCTTACTGTTATAAAGCTTTAATGCTTTCTCAATATCTTTACTACTTTTAGAAGGTCTTCCACCTTTGCGTCCCCTTGCCCTTGCGCTAGAAAGCCCTTCCCTAGTCCTTTGTGAAATAAGGTCTCTCTCAAACTGCGAAATTCCAGCAAATATAGTAAACAAAAGCTTACCCTGTGGTGTCGTCGTATCAATCCAATTTTCTTTTAAACTCTTTATGTTAGCTCCTTTATCTTCTATTGTTTCAACTAATTTAAATAAATCCTTTGTACTTCTACTTAGTCTTGTTAACTCACATACTATAATTGTGTCACCATTTCTTAACTGATCTAACATTTTGTTTAACTCTGGTCTATCTGATTTAGTTCCTGTTATTTTTTCTGTATATATTCTTTCACATCCTAATTCCTTAAGTTGATCTATTTGCCTATGTAAATTTTGTTCCTCTGTACTTACTCTTGCATACCCTATTAGCATTTTAATCCCCCATTCACTTATCACCAAGAATTGTAATTTATCTTACTATTATAGTATCATAAAGGGTATTTATACGCAATATTAACACTTTGATTTTGATGCTAGTTTTAATACTGAGGTGATAGCATAACTTCGTGCAAAAGTAATTTAGTATTAAAAGTCTTGTAAACGGTCGTTTTTGATACTAAAAGTTCCTACTATAATTCTCATACTCTTTATAAATAAAATAAGCACCGGCTTCTTACCAATGCTTATTTTCTATATATTCATATAATAAGGGGGACTTATTATATTTAATATTATTTTTCTCTAAGTTTTAATATCTTAGGACACTTATTATTATAGCCATCTATTGTTACAGCCTTATTACATAACTATTACATATTTATTTACTTTCTTAATGTTTTGTAAACAAATAAGCACCTGGAGTTAACCAAGTGCTTGACTAAAAAGGGCTAAGTATTGTGCATTAATAGGATACGATTAATGAATACCCAATTTCTATATTAAAATGTGATTGTTACAACTTGATCTCATTTGTAAGAATTTTTTATGAACAAATAGTCATAGTAGTTCTGCTACTCATGGTGGTTAACTACAAGTCCTCTTGACAATTACCTTGACTAGACTTTCACCAGTTAGCATGATTCAGCTTTGCTGGACACACTACAGAATAAAAAGATTTACCATTTAAGTGAATGAAAATTATTGAACTATTTATTTAGCCCATACTTCAGCTATATTACCAATATCGTATTTATCCTTATCAGCTTCATCAATCCATTCATCTACACTATTTATATATTTTAATAGTATAGGCTTACTTTTTGCTTTATCTAGATATAAAACCCTAATATAATTATTTATTATATATTTTAAATCTAATATAGCAAAACCTTTATATCCCCTTCTATTTAGTTCTACTCTTTGTTTTTCATATAATTCTTCATCAATATTAAAATAATAACCAGTTCCTCTTAGTACATCCTCCAATATTCCTAAAAAATTATATACATTACTATAATTATTTT
>NZ_JABAIW010000034.1:0-57124 GCF_014231265.1 Clostridium sp. DJ247
ATCTATTATATATTATACCAAAATTTATTATAAAATAAAGTGGTTGTTTAAAAAGTAAAATTTTATTATATTTTGTCTATTTATTAATTTACTTTTTTGTTTTACAGTATATAATATAGTTATAATAAAAATATAATTAAACTTTGTGAGTTTGAATTACATATTGTAAAATGCAACTAACTAAATACTCGAATATTTTTGGGAGGTATAATATGGAAATTGAAGAAAGTTCTTTGATAATTTTTCAAAAAAATTTGCTTAAGTTTATACTTGTTATTTATCTATTAAGCTGTGTTTTATCATTTTTGTTTTTTGGTACATTAAAGTTATCTGGGCTTAATCCTAATATAAATACAACTTCTTTAGTGATCCTTGGAGTACTTATTGTGATTTATGCAGTATTGTTTCATATATGTTATAAATCCACAGTGAAAAACAGTGGATTTAACATAAAAGCATTTAACGTGACAAAAGCCGTTGTTTTATTGGTTACTTATGGTCAGTATTTATTTTTAAACTTTACAATGCCTTCGAAAGAACTGTGGCCTGTAATCTTCTTTTTTGTTATTCTAGGAGCACTATTCTTTGATATAAAGATGGTTGCCGTATCAATAGTTTTAAGTATTTTATGTGAAATCATAGTGTTTTTTAGTAATTCTTCAATTATGCCTGATAAACAGATGCTTGCAGCTGAGTTAAGTATAAGAATTGTTGTTATTGCTTTAACTCTTGCAGGAATATTTATGATTGTATATTTTTCCTCCAAGCTATTAAAAGACATTAGTATTAAAGAAATTAAACTTAAAAAAGATAATGAAAAAATGGTAAGTATATTTAAAAATATATCCGAGTTTTCTGAAATTATTTTGTTATCAAGTGAAAATTTGAGTACAGTTATTGAAGAACAGACAAGTTCACTTCAAGAAGTTTCAGAAGCAAGCCAAGCTGTATCTAATGATTCAGGGCAAATGTTGGATAAATCAAATAAAAATAAAGAGATATTGAATAATTTATTAAGTGCTAATGAGATAGTTACCAGTAAAGCCAAGGAGAGCGAAGAAAAAACAATAGAACTTATTAATATGACGGATAAGGAACAAAAATCTTTAAATAATACTCTTTCAATCATTACAGATATAAAGGACAGTATAGAAGCTACCTTTCAGTCTACAAAAGTGTTACAGAAAAAATCAAGTCAAGTGGATGAGATATTAAGTCTTATTGGTAGTATATCAGAACAGACAAATCTTCTTGCATTAAATGCATCCATTGAAGCCGCAAGAGCAGGTGAATATGGTAAAGGCTTTGCTGTTGTAGCAGAGGAGATAAGAAAACTGGCTGAGAATACAAAACAATCACTAAATGAAATAGGCATAATAATAGAGGAGTTAAAGAATAGAATTTATATGGTTGAAGAACAAATGACAAGTAATAACCAAAAGGTCAAAATGGGAAATAATTTACTGAATGAAACTGTTGAAAGTTTAAATAATATGCGCTCTCATTTAAGGGAATTTAGTAAAAATATTCAACATATTAGTAAAGCTGCTACTACTTTATTGACAGAAACTAAGGCAGTAGTTGAATTCAATGAGGAGGTAGCAAGCGTTACAGAAAATACAATATCAAAGTATAGCACTGTAACAGAAGAAATAGGACAAAGTGCATCAGCTAGTGAAGAAATTGAATCAAGTATAAGCGAACTTAGAGGAGTAGCTATAGAGATGAATAAGCTGATTGAGTAGAAATGTTTAATAGGAAAAAGCTTCACCAAAGGTGGAGTTTGTTTATTCAAAAGTCTACGATATACTTCTTATAGTAAATTAGTGCGGCTGAGCAAGAATGTGTAATTTAATAGTTGGAAAGGTTTAGAGTTAAATTATTTTAGATTCATGTGCAATAACAATAAATGATATGGAATTTAAAAAAGGAGCATTGAAAAAAATCAGCAATATTGGGCTAAATATTGCTGATAAATATATAATTTACATTAGGTTCTACCTTTAAATTCGGTACCACATTTTTTACAGGTAACTGTAACTCTGCCTTTTTTCCTAGGCACTCTAAGTTTTTGAGAACAACTTGGACACTTAAATATTTTATACTTTCTAAAATCACTAATTTTTATTTTAAGTTTGTAAATTTCTCTATTTATAACAAGAAGAAAATCTTCAAAGGCATGTAATTCTTGAGATCTCTTGTATTTATTTTTTGAAACACATCTAAATACAGCATATGTTATTAATATTATTCCCGCAATTGCTGTAAGTCTAGTACCTAAACAAATTAATCCAATAATTAAAAGATATTTTGATAGCTTATCCCATCCATAGGAGCCATTAAAATAATGAGAAAATCTGTTCAATTGCAGCACTCCTTCATATAAAATATTATTTAAAATCATAATTAGATTATCATATATATATAATTATGATTCAAGAAAACATTTTGTTAATTCACTAATTTTAAAATATAATTATTATAGGTATTATCTACAACTTAAATTTGCACCAGTGGGTATCTAGATGTGAGAACTTAAATTTTATAGGAGGGGTATTATGGAGAATTTTACGTTTAAAAGTGCTACAAAAATTATATTTGGTAGAGATACTGAAAATGTTGTTGGTAGCGAGGTTAAAAAATACTCTACAAAAGTGTTACTTTGCTACGGTGGAGGAAGCATAAAAAGAAGCGGACTGTATGATAACGTTTTAAAGTCATTAAGTGAAAATCAAATAGAGTTTGTAGAACTTTCGGGTGTTAAGCCTAATCCAAGACTAGGTCTTGTTAAGGAAGGTATAAAATTATGCCGTGACAACAATATTAATTTCGTTTTATCTGTTGGGGGAGGCAGTGCTGCAGATACTGCTAAGGCAATTGCGGTTGGAGTTCCTTATGAAGGAGATGTATGGGATTTCTACTCAAAGAAAGCTGAAGTTAAGGAAGCACTGCCTATAGGAGTTATTTTAACTATACCTGCAACTGGTACTGAAGCCAGCAACAGTTCGGTTATTACTAAGGAAGATGGATGGTATAAGAAAGGACTTAGTTCAGAATATATTAGGCCAGCCTTCTCCATACTAAATCCAGTGTTAACCTACACATTACCAGCTTATCAAACTGCTTGCGGTGCAGCTGATATTATGGCACATACAATAGAGAGATATTTTACTAATGTTGAGAATGTAGATTTTACTGATAGATTATGTGAAGCAACCTTGAAGACTATTATAAATAATGTTCCAATAGTTCTTGAAGATCCAGAAAACTATGCTGCAAGAGCAGAGATTATGTGGGCAGGGACCATAGCACATAATGATTTGTTAAGTACTGGAAGAATAGGAGACTGGGCATCACATAAAATTGAACATGAATTAAGTGCTATATATGATATTGCACATGGTGCTGGACTTTCAATTATTCTTCCAGCATGGATGAAGTATGTTTATAAACATAACATCAATAAATTCGTTCAGTTTGCAGTAAGAGTATGGAATGTAGATTTATCCTTCCATTCACATGAAGCTATTGCATTAGAAGGAATTAAAAGAATGGCAGAATTCTTTAAAAAGATTGGTCTTCCTGTTACCTTAGAAGATGCAAATATAGCAGAGGATAGATTTGAGGAAATGGCGGACAAATGTACTAAATCGGATGAAATGAAAATTGGAAACTTTGTAAAACTAGGAAAAGAAGATGTTATAAATATATATAAGCTGGCAAAATAACTTACATTATAGATAACCACGCCCGAAATTTAACTTATACTCCGGCATATGTTGCCAAACTTCAGCACGTTAAAAACTTTTAATCAGTCTAAAGTTTGTGTTTAAGAAAATCTAAGAACCTCATATAAACTCGCTGCACTCAAACATATATAAGGTTCTAAGATTTTCTAAAACACTTCACTGAGACTGATAAAAAAGTTTTTAAATGTGCTTCAGTTTTGGCAGCATATGCCTACGTATAAGTTAAATTTAAGTTGTGTGTATCTATATTAAAAAGCAAACTGAAAAGTACTTATAAAAAATAAAGCATCCAAATAATAATTGTGTTTTAAAAGTTAATTAAAATTATACTCTAAGCCTATACCCAGCACCCCAAACAGTTTCAATATATTGTGGGTTAGAGGGAGAGGATTCTATCTTTTCTCTCACTCTTCCAATATGTACTGTAACGGTAGAAGTATCTCCAAGAGCATCAAGACCCCAAACCCTTTCAAATAATTCCTCTCTACTAAATACCCTGTTAGGATTTTCCGCCATATAAAGTAATAGATCAAATTCTTTTTGTGCTAAATTTACTTCAGAACCATTTACGAAGGTTTGTCTTGAATCCTTTGTTATTTCCAGACCTCTTATTGATATTATGTTACTTTTTGTTTTTGAAGCAAATTTACTTTTTATTCTCTCGTAATTTTGAATATGAGATTTAACTCTGGCAACTAGTTCACTTGGACTGAAGGGTTTGGTAATATAGTCATCAGCCCCAAGATTGAAGCCTTTAATTTTATCAATCTCTTCTTTTTTTGCAGAAACCATTAAAACTGGTATGTCTTTGTCAGCTTGTATACTTCGTAAAATTCTAAAGCCATCAATCTTAGGAAGCATAACATCAAGAATTAATAGGTCAAATTTATCTTCTTTCATGGTATTTAATCCTTTTACACCATCTGTACATATAGTAACTTCAAAGCCTTCAAGCTCTAAGTAATCCTTTTGAAGCTCAGCAATACTTAAATCATCTTCAACTATTAAAATTCTTTTCATAGTACCCTCTCTATTTTTAAGATATTTTGGCTAGTGATATTATTATACTCGTACCTTCATTTTCGTGACTTACAGCCCATATCTTACCTTTATGTCCTTCTATAATTTGTTTTGCAATGGCAAGTCCTAGTCCACTTCCTTTAGTCTCACTCCTAGCAAAATCTGCTCTGTAAAATCTATCAAATATCCTATTTATATGATTTTTATCAATGCCTGAACCGTTATCTCTTATGTCAATAATAATGCTAGAATTAGTTTCTCTAAGCATTATAGTTATTTGTCCTTGCTCTTTATCCATATATTTTCGGCAGTTATCAATAATATTTGTTATAACCCTTCTCAATCTTTCTCTATCAACCATAAGAAATCTTGATTCTTTTAAATCATTCTTTAAGTTAATATCTATATTATATTTTTGGAGCTCAGGTGCACTTTCATGAACACAATAATTAAAGTATTCAACAATATCTGTTTTTTCATAATTAAAGGGAATTTGATTTAAATCTAATTTAGAGTATAAAAGTAAATCATCAATCATAACATCAATTTGTTCAGCTTTTGAATAAATAGTCTTTAAATACCGTTCTACTTTTTCAGGAGTATTTGCTACACCATCTAAAATTCCCTCCACATATCCCTTTATAGAAGTTATGGGTGTTTTCAAATCATGAGATATACTAGAAACTAACATCTTTCTGTTATCATCATATTTTATTTTTTCACGAACAGAATTCTTTAATTTTATCCTCATTCCTTCAAAATCAGCACACAGTTCCTTAATTTCCCTGTCACCACTTTCAATAATTTCAAAGTTTAAATCACCTCTGGTAATTTCTGCTGTAGCTTTTTTTAGAAGTGATATAGGATTTAATATCCTCTTTGAAAACAGGTAGGACATAAGTATGTTAACTGCTATAAAAGAAATAAAAAATACACTAACAATAGTTATAATAAATTTTTCGAAAATACCTGTTTCTTTCCCTACGGGTGCTAATGATATTACATTGCCTACAGTATCATCTTTAAACTTAAGGGAAGTGGCTTCCACCATATAAAAAATATTGTTGATTTTTACGGGCTTTTTATTAGCTTTAATTTTTGCTTGTTCTAAACATTTTTCTATATCAATTTTATTTATATCTTTTGAGGAAAATATAATATTATTATTTTTAATAATTATAAGTTCTCCATTTATAATTGAAAGTTTTTCATATAAATACTCTTGAAATCTAACATCCTCAATATCTTCAGCATTGGATTTTGACACATCCTTTATTATGTTTAATAATTCTGATCTTATAGCTACAAGCCTTTTAAAGTTATCATAATTTAGATCTGTATTAAAAACCTTTGAAGATACAAATATAAATATAAAAGCAGTTAAACTTACAATAATAAATGGAAGTACAACAGTTACAGTATTAGAAATAATTAGACGTTTCTTTATATCCATTTCATCACCTTAAAAATCTTTTTTATCAAATAAATAATAGCTCCCTGTAAATAGTAGTATAGCATAACTGCACATCATCATAAACTGACGAAAGATTTTTAAGAAGGAGATATTGTCCATAATCCATAGAGTATACCAATCCATCATAGTTGTAAAAAGCACGCCAGAATAACTTGAAAAAATAATTCCTAGTGTTTTAAAAGTAATAAAAAGGACAATGGATACAAAAAATACACCTATTCCACTTCTTAATATATTTGTAAAGAATACAATAATTAATGACAAAACCATCATAGGCATTAATGTTACTACATAAGAAATTAATATTCTAATGATAGCTTGTAGGGTAAAAGAATTTGAATTAAAAATAAAACCTGCTATGGTAGAAAAAATCATTAAAAATAGAAGATTAGCTAGTATAAATAACATTATAGCAGTTACCTTTGCAGTAAAAAATTTTAACCTTGTAATTGGTCTTGTAAGTGCAATTTTCATAGTGTTTTGAGAAAATTCTCCAGAGAAACTATCTATAGTAACAAGGGCAGTAAATAAAGGGAGAATTGTGTTAACAACTACAGAAAGCACAAGTATAGGAAACTCCGTACTGGAAACCCCACGTAATCCAAAACCACTTCTTAAACCAATAATAGAAATTTGCCCTAGTATAATGAAAATAAGAGACACTGTTGCTGCCACTAAAACCTTCTTCTTTTTATATAGCTTTTCCATTTCATTAATTAGAGCTGCTTTAAATCCTACCATTTCTCTCCACCTCACTAATAAAATAATTTTCAAGAGAAGCATAGTTGTTTAATATGTTTTTAGTAGTATCCACATTAAGCATTTTTCCATTATACAACACACCAATGCGGGTACAAGTAAGTTCAACATCATGGATAAGGTGGCTTGAGATAAAAAATGTGGTTCTCTCTCTCTCAGCAAGATCTTTTATAATGTTTCTTACATCAATCATCCCTTCAACATCAAGGCCATTTAAGGGTTCATCTAAAATAACTACTTCAGGCTTTGATAAAATTGCAGCGGCAATTCCCAGTCTTTGTTTCATTCCAAGAGAAAATTTTCTTGGCTTCTCGTTTTTATATTTTAAAAGTCCTATAAGCTCTAAAACTTCTTCAATTCTTTTATCGTCAATATTTTTATAATACCTTGAAAATTGCTTTAAATTTTCAAAAGCTGTTAAATAGGGATAGGACTCAGCGGTTTCTATGATGCAGCCCACTTTCTCCATAGCTTGTTCAAACTCTTCTGAAATACTGTGACCTAGAATTTTAACATCACCGCTGTCCGGTTTTATAAGTCCAGTCATAATTTTCATAGCAGTAGTCTTACCAGCTCCATTAGGACCTAAAAAACCAAAAATATCACCCTTATGTATATCAAGGTTAATATCTGATATGCCTCTTCCATTCTTGTATACCTTGGAAAGACCTTTAATTTCAATAACCTTCTCCATTTATATACCTCCAAAACTTAGTGTAATAGAATCGTTAAAATAACCTGCTGGATAGAGGATTCTTAGGTGGAAACTTAACTTATACGTAGGGATATATTGCCAATACTGAAGTCACATTTAAATATTTTTTATTAGTCTTAGCGAGAATTTGAGAAAAATCTTAGAACTTTAGATATGTTTGAGGTACGAGTTTATCAAAGTTCTTAGATTTTTCTCAAATTGGAGCTTTAGACTAATTAAAAATATTTAACGTGACGAAGTATGGTAATATATCTCGGAGTATAAGTTAAGTTTCCACCGTACGTCCTCTACACAATACCGGCAAGTTACTTTATTAGTTGAACACTCTACTGTATTGGTCGTCAAATAACAGATTTCCATTCCTGTTTTCATTTATGTTAAAATATATTTTTGCTGAATTTGGGGGAATAGATAAGTTACCTTTAACACCATTGTCAGAAGAACTAGTACCACTAAAAGGTACATTAAAAGGATCTTTGTCAAATTTTCCGCTAAAACTAAACTCCTTTTTATTAGTGGAATAGTCTTCATAACCCTTTGCATATTCTTCGTGATATTTTCCACTAATACTCTTATCATCTATTTGTTCAATGTCTATAAATCTTTCGCCTATTTTTTGAAACTTTCCTTCTTTTTCAATTAAAATATCTGTTTTGTATTTTCCAATATATTTTTCAGGATTTGATAACTTACTATAGTCCTTTTGTATACTTTTTTCTACTTTCTTTCCAGAAAGGTCAGGTTTTTTAACGGTAGTTGAGTTAACATCAGTTATTTTTATTAATAATTCAAAGGTTAAATTATGTTCTTTACTATCATCATCTTTACCAGAAAGCACTCCTGTTCCAAGAATACTTTGGATTAATCCATCTTTGTTTATTACCATAGTTCCCTTAACTTCTTTTACAAATATATCCTGTGTTATTTTGGGCATGTTGTTTTCGGTGTTAGGTCTATTACCAAATGTATTCTTACACTGAAGAGATACTGCAGCATTTACTAGTGCAGGAATTTGTGCTTCACTTAGAGAACCATACAACTCCTTGCTTCCATCTGGGTTTTGAGTAACTACAACAGAATCTTTTAAATTGCCTACAACAGCATCTGCTATTCTCTCAATATCGCTAGCTTGTTTTTCTTTAAAAGGGTTTTTAAAAGATGAAATTTCACGAGGGCTTGTATACTCATTCACGTAATAAACGTTTTGTTCATTGTTGTGAGTTATAAAGCCATTTTTGTCCTCATAGTGATACATTTCTCTCTTAGTTGAGCCCTCCATGTTTGTTGATGTATTTTCTTGAGCTTGATTTTTTACATCAAATTTGTTCAACGAGCTTTGAGAAGAAACAACAGTTCCGTTATCCTTTATAACAAAGGATATATCTGCAGTATAGCTTGAAAGTTTAGTAGTACAGCTTTCCGCTGTATATTTCAAAGAATCCTTAACTTGATCATAGCCACTTTTAGATACCACTTCAGCCATAGCAGTAGTGGCAAACATTACGGTGCCTACAGCGAAACTTAAAATCATTGCTGTTTTTTTCTTAAATTTCATTTTATAGCATCTCCTTTTAATTTTAATTTTTTAATGAAGGCCTTTCATAATTCTATTTTAAAGTGGGTATCTCTATTTTCTATAAACTAAATATAAACAAAGTATAAACTTTATACATAAAAACAACTTAACTTTGAAAGTTAAAAATAAGGTAAAACTGCATGCTGCCTAGTGAGTTAGGTAACATGCAGTCTTTATTGGTAACTTATTAATCATTCCTTATATAAATAAGTTAATAATAAATTTGTTAACTCATTTATTAATCTACTCTCATCAATGTCTATATGTGAAAATCTAGTCATGCAAATGGTGTTGTCTATGCATGAATATATTATTAATGAGGCAGCCTCTAGATCTCCTACTTTAATATGGTTTTTCCATTTTACTAAATATGAATGGATTTTATCTATTATTTCCTTTTCTCTTAAGACTATAATATTATTAATTTCCTCATCTGAATTCCTCATAATAGTAATTTCCTTATGTAGTTCCGGAGAAAGGTTATGTGCCTTGAAAATCTCTTTAATTAAATTATGGAAAATTTCTCTACTGCTTGCATCTGTTATAGTTTCTATTTTATCCAAATTAGTCATATTGGTATGAACATCTTCACAAAGAACACCAAGCATTTCCATAAACACTGCCTTCTTATCTTTGAAATAAGCGTAAAAGCTGCCAACAGAAACACCTGCTTCTTTAGCAATTTCTTTTGAATTGGTGTTATAGTATCCCTTTGTAGAAAATAGTTCTATTGCAGTTGATATTATTTTATTTTTAGTTTGTTTGCTTCTCTCCTGCTGAGGAGTTCTAGTATCATTATTACTGCTCATGTTATCTTCCTTTGCTTTGTATTAATACTTGTATAATATCATTTCTAAGCATAAGTTTCAATAAATATGAACTATAGTTCATATTTTTATTGACAATGTGAACTATGGTTCATATAATAAGTTTATGAATATAATACTAATGCTGGCATAGGTTGTAAAACAGCCATTTTATAAATTATTTAGTTAAATTTAGGAGGGGATGACCTTGAAAACTTTAATAATCTATACATCCGTGCACCATGGCAATACTGAGAAGATAGGAAAGGCAATGGCAGAGTGCTCAAATGCAGATATAATTGAAACAAATGATGTAAATGTAAATAATTTAAGGGACTATGATTTAATAGGCTTTGGCTCAGGTATATACAAAGGTAAGCTGCATAAAAATATTATTGATTTAATTGACAAGTTACCAGTTTTTCACAATAAAAAAGCATTTGTTTTTTCAACAAGTGGACAAGGAAAAACTAAATATAATAATCTTGTTGAAAAAAATTTAGAAGAACATGGCTTTGAAGTTATTGGTAGTTTTGCATGTAGGGGTTATGATACTTTTGGACCTTTTAAATTAATAGGAGGAATAGCTAAGGGCAGACCAAATGATGACGATTTTAAAAATGCCAAAAGTTT
The DNA here is from genome assembly GCF_014231265.1 of Clostridium sp. DJ247. Lineage (NCBI taxonomy): Bacteria > Bacillati > Bacillota > Clostridia > Eubacteriales > Clostridiaceae > Clostridium > Clostridium sp. DJ247. The sequence goes on from NZ_JABAIW010000034.1 coordinate 10,733, forward strand.
TGTTGAGGAACTTATAAAAAAGGCTTAACAATTATGCTTCACTAAAAGATTATTCTATAAGAAAGATATAGTTTATCCGACGACTACCCGCTCTAATACTCCCATCTTTATAGTAAACTCCTCTTCAGAGGAGTGCTCACAGAGTAAGCGACCATATGAAAATCACAGATTTTGTATGTCTGCTTAACCGATTCGCACAAAATCACAGATTTTGGCTCTCTGCTTAACTGGGAGTAAAGAGCGGCTACGTCCATGGATTCGTTCAACTAAGAATCAGATGGGATTAAAACCCCTCTGATTCAAGTTACACTTTCTCTTTCAATAGGTATTCTGGTGGATGATTCCATAGTAGTATTGGAAAACATACATATATATAATTATTTTTCATGCTATAATTCATTTTTTGTTTAGAAAAAATGAAAATAATGAGCTTAATAATCTGTTTTCTAAATTCATCATTTACGCTATGGGGTTAATTTCCATAGTACATATAATTTTGTTTTCAATACTTTAGATATGAACACTTTGCAGCGAAACTTTTGCTATTCAGCAATGAAGGGGGGGTAAACCTCTCTTTTATTATGTTTCAAAGTTAATGACAAGTTACAATAAGACAAATTTAGATAAGGTTATATACCTAATAATACATTCATTAGAAGAGTTATACAAAGAAGGTGTAATAAGTTAATGTATTAATTTATTAAATTTAATAAGTTAGTTCTGATTTATTTATGTAGGTCGTCACCACCAATAGATATTAAAAATTTAAAGAAGGTAAGATTTATGGATATTGAAAAACTAACAAGAGGTATTGGCAAAATAGGCGCAAAGATTTTATTTAACAAAGAGGAGAAAAGTAGCGATAAAATAGATTTAAACCAAATGAGTTCAACAGATATAGTGCCAGCAATATTAAAACGTCTTGTATATGAAGGCGAATATAATAAGGCTGAAAATATGCTTTTTAATGAATTAAATAAAAACTAAATTTCTGCAAGGTATATTTCAATAAATTTTGACAATAGTAAATAAAATTTGTTTAATTTCTTAAATAATATGTTATAATATAAATAAAGGAAGCCGTTAAGGTTTTATGTTGTGAATGTTTTTGAGTTATAAAAATGCATTGCTTGGCGAAGGGTGCATTTTTATTTTTTTGAGTTTTTATTTTCATCATTGTCTATAGTAATAGCGATCTCATTATTCAAGTCTTTAAAGCTATTTTTAAATTTCAAAATAGCTTTATCTTTTAAATATGCTAGTATAGCAAATATAGCTACTATACTAACTATACAAATGCATACCATAGCCGTAATGATTATAGTATCACTCAAATACGTGTCACCTCCTTTGCTGTCAAATTCCCTAACGACTTCCTTGGTAAGAGATATTCCTGGGAGGTAACTACCTAAAAACATTTTATTCTCTTGAAAATTATTATACCATAAGTTGATATGAGGAACATAAAAAAATATATAGTATTAATATAAAAAGAAAGCAGGATGTTTTTAGTTGAAAACATATTAATTGAGAGGCTCAATAGAGAAAATATGAACATAAACTTACTTTCAGTTAGGGGGGAACAATAATATGAATCTTACTATTAAAAAGTTTAAAGACAGTGACATAAGTGAAATTCATTATATATGGAATAAGATTATAGATGAAGGTGAGAGTTTTTTCTGGAAGGAAAAATTTTCAGTTGATGAGATTCTAAATATTTTAAAAAATCAAGATGCAGTATATTGTGCAAAGGATTGTGAAAAAATAATAGGCTTTTATATTTTACATGCTAATTTTCCAGGAAGAGGAAATCATATCTGTAATGCTCTTTATGCAATAGAGAAAAGTTATCGTGGTAAAGGCATTGGTAAGATACTTGGCGAACATTCAATGAAAATTTCAAAAGAACATGGATACAATGCTATGCAGTTTAATTCAGTTGTTTCAACTAATATTGCCTCTGTGGCTTTATGGGAAAGTTTAGGATTCACTCGTGTGGGCCAAGTAAAAAATGCATTTATTAAAGATAACAATGAGATAGTAGATATATACATATACTACAAGATATTATAACTGAAATTATATCAATGACAACAAATAAATATAAAGATAAATAATATGGAACTTGTGAAATTGTTGCACTTATGCTTAACTATAGAAATGTCTATAGAAGTAAATAAATAATTATTGACAATAGAACATATGTTTGATATCATGTGGTTAATAATTACATTATTACATTGTATTGGAGGATAGTTAAGTGATAAAAAGAATTGTTACCCCACCTTACGATAAATATGGTTTATCTACATTTGTGATAAATAACGATACCGTATATATTGGACATTTTGGAGGTAGTTTTGATGAAAATGGTAAGTTATTCACTACAATTGAGGAACAAATGAAGCAGACATTGAAAAATCTTGAAAATGCACTTAAAGAGATTAATTTGAGTCTGGAAAATGTGGTTAAACTTACGGTGATATTAAAAAATATTGACGATTTTCAAAAAATGCATAGTGTATGGGTAAAGCATTTTAACAAAGACAATTACCCTGTAAGGACATGTATAACTTCTGATTTTGTTGATGAATATTGTTTAATTCAAATAGAAGGTATTGCCTGCTATAATTAGGTTATATAAAGAGCATGATCATTAATTCATAGATTCTGCCTGATATCTATTAGGAATTTATAAGAATAGTTTGAAAGAAAGTAATCCGAGTTTCAACTTAGATAATAGCTAGAATGAAAGGGTTTGTAGAGTAGAATAAAGCAGCTGACCATTCTATATGAAAAAAGCACTCTTAATAGGGTCTTTTTAATATGGCTTGACAACTTTAGATAAAATTACTGCAATAAAAATTAATTTAAAGTTAATGAGTATTATAGAGAGCTAGTGGTTTGAAAAAAATTACTAGGTCTTTTATTTATAGTATATTTTTTCAATTAAGGAAAAACATTTAATTATGCCGAACCATGTAGTATACTAGTATATAATGTTTTAAATTTATTATAATTTGTTTTTATTTAAAGTATTATCAATTTAACATTAAAGGAACTTAGAAATAAAGTGTTAGGTACTATTTTTATATTGATGAAATAGTGAGGTACAAATATGAATTTACTAGATAAATTAAAAGGTGAAAACGGAAAAGAATATGCATATAGAGTTTTAAAGAGTAATATTATGTCTTTAGAGCTTAAACCAGGCCAAAGCATTAGTGAAGCAGAGTTATCACAACAATTAAATATTTCAAGAACTCCCATTCGTGAGGTATTAATGAGATTAAAAGAAGAACACCTTATTGATGTAAAACCACAAATAGGTACTTATATATCCTTGATTGATAGAGATCTTATAGAAGAAGCGTTTTTTATGAGATATTTTTTAGAAAAAGAGGCATTGAAGCTTGCGTGTAATAGCTTTCCAGAAGATAAGTTAATGGAGTTGGAGAAGAATTTGATGTCTCAAAAATATATAGTTGGAAAACAAAACCATGAAATAGAGTTCCATAGCTTAGATATACAGTTTCATGGAATAATATTTTTCTAAGATTTATGTAAACGTTATAAAGGGACTAGGGCTTTAGTTATTTCTCAAGAGTAATAACTAATTGTAAGGGGTTTCTTTCGTTTATAAAACATGAGTATTTTAGAAGAATACTTGTAATCTAATTGTAAAGTGTTTGAAAAAGAAAAAATCGAAGCTCATAGGCTAAAATTAGAGGTTATTGAAAGCGTTCCCGTACATGAAGATATAAAGATGGGGCTTTCAACAAGAGACGAATATATAGCTAACTACTGTGAGACATTAAGAAACTTAGCTAAAGCAGGTATAAAAGTAGTTTGTTATAATTTTATGCCAGTATTTGATTGGACAAGATCTGAGTTAGCTCATGAATTACCAGACGGTTCAAATGCACTAATATATAAACACGAAACTGTATTGAAGATGGATCCAGTAACAGGAGAGTTATCACTTCCAGGTTGGGATTCAAGCTATACAAAAGAAGGAATGAAAGATCTATTAGAACAATATAAAAGTATAACAGAAGAAGATTTATGGAATAACTTAGAGTATTTCTTAAAACACGTAATTGCTGTAGCTGATGAGGTTGCAATTAAAATGGCAATACATCAGGATGATCCACCTTGGTCAATTTTTGGACTACCAAGAATAATAAAGAATAAAGAAAATCTTGAAAGACTTATTAATCTAGTAGATAGTCCAAACAACGGTATAACTTTATGTTCAGGATCTTTAGGTGTTGATCCAAATAACAATGTACCAGAATTAATTCGTTATTTTGGTAAAAAAGGTAGAATTCATTTTGGACACTGCAGAAATATAAAAATCACAGGGGAAAAGTCTTTTGAAGAATCTTCACATAGAAGTGCAGATGGTTCCCTAGATATGTTTGAGATTATGAAAGCTTATTATGATATAGGCTTTGATGGACCTATAAGACCAGATCACGGAAGAATGATTTGGGGAGAAACAGGAAGACCAGGATGTGGACTTTATGACAGGGCATTAGGGGCAACGTATCTAAATGGAATATGGGAAGCTTTAGAAAAATCATAAAATAGGAGCCAATTTTAAGTATAGTTAATATAGGTCGTTTACTATAAGACTTAACTTGTTTCTTTCATTTCGTATTAGTTTTGAAATTCCTTATTTGTTATTAAGAAAGTAATTGAAAATTAGTAAGGTTACCTTTGTTGTAAACGATCTATATGTTTAATAATTAAAGAAATGGACTTATATTTAGAATATAAACTTTCATCAAATAAAAAATGAGGGGGATAATAATATGCCATTAATTATTGTGGGTATAGGAGTTGCGTTATTATTATTATTATTATTATTATTAATGATTGCCTTTAAGTTAAACGGTTTCGACACTCTAATTATAGTTTCACTAGTAGTAGGTCTTGCTGAAGGAATGCCTATAACTAAAATACTTGGTTCTATACAAGGCGGTGTTGGTGCAACCTTAGGGAGTTTGGCATTAGTAATAGGTTTTGGATCTATACTTGGAAGGCTTATGTTTAATTCCAGTATTCTTAATGGCAGCATCTACAATTGCAAAGTTAACATTACCTGCTAAATCATCAATAGTTGTGTTTCTTACATTCATAGGGGATCCAGTAATGGCTTTGTTAATAGCAGTAATAGTGGCTATATTCACTTTTGGAATAAATAGAGGAAAGACTATGACTGAAATTGGGAAAATTTCCGAAGGTGCTTTAACTTCTATAGCTATAATTCTACTAGTAATAGCTGGTGGTGGAGCTTTCAAGCAAGTTCTTATTGACAGTGGTGTAGGCAAATATGTAGCACATCTTATTCAAGGGTCAAGTTTGTCACCAATATTCCTAGCTTGGTTAATTGCGGCTTGTTTAAGAATAGCTCAGGGTTCAGCAACTATAGCAGCTATTACATCAGCAGGTATAGTAATGCCAGTAATACAAGCCACTCATGTAAAACCAGAATTAATGGTTTTAGCAACAGGTGCTGGAAGCTTAATTTTCTCACATGTTAATGATCCTGGATTCTGGATGTTTAAGGAATTCTTTAACCTAAGTATTGGTGAAACACTAGCATCTTGGTCTGTACTGGAAACTATTATATCAGTTATGGGATTGATTGGTGCATTAGTATTAAGTGCTATATTACATTAATATTAAGTGTTAGAGAATCTGACAACTTTTGTTGCATTACTCACGATGTATACTCTACAAAAAAACAAACTGTAGACAAAATATTTTGTTCACAGTTTGTTTTTTTGTTAACGAAGAAAAGCTAATAGTAGAGATGTTAACAAATAAATTTCGACAATGTTTTTTATAACTATTTGTTAACAATAGTATAAAATGATGTAAAGATTTTTAAGGTTACGTAAATATGTTGTAATATTAAAAGGGAAAATAGGAATTGAATAGAATATATGATGAAAGAGAATAAAAAATACAGATATGATAATTGATATGATAATTGATAAGATAAAAATAAAAGACTTAAAAGACTCATTAAGGTTTAGCTAGAGTAATAAATTAGTTAGGAGGATGTTTCATGATGAATATATTAATTGTAGAAGATGATGAATATCAGAGACGTAATCTTGTAAAAATGATTGAGGATATTGATTGTACTTATAACATTTTAGAAGCAGCTAATTTAAAAGAAGCAAGAAAATTACTTAAAAACAATAATATTGATTTATTTTATTTAGATATAAGTTTAGGCACGGAATCTGGATTAGACTTAGCATCTGAAATTAGAAAAAACCCAAGGTATAAATTCACATGGATTATATTTATTACTACACATAAAAAATATATGCTAGAAGCATTTAAAGAGATCCATTGCTATGACTATATTATAAAGCCTTATGATAAAGAAAAAGTTAAGGAGGTTACTATTGCTCTTACAGAGAATTCGATTTCTAAAATTGAAGATAACTCTAAACGAAAATCTGTAATTTTTGATGTTGAAGATTTATTGATAAAATTATATACAAGTGAAATCATATTTGTAGAGGTATATATTAGGACATGTTATGTACATACAAAACTAGGAAAATACACTGTTAAGAATTTATCTCTGAAAAAGTTAACAAAAATGATTAATGATGAAGCTTTTATACAATCTCATAGAGCGTATATAGTAAATAAGCAGTATATAAGAGAAATAAGAAAAGGAACTCGTTCCTGGGAAATATCTTTTAAAGGATATGATGAAACTGCTTTATTAGGAACTAGATTTAAAAAAGCAGTACTAAACAATTTTTAGTGTTGCTTTTTTATGTATAGTATAATTAAAGGGTGGGATACTGATGGTAGGTGACATAAAACTTTCAATTCTTACTTCTATAGAGATATTGTCAATGCTATTAATCTGGAATTCTCTTGGACTAAAGGGTAGAAGGAAATACCTTAAAATTTTTATGATTACTACTTTATTGACTAGTGTAATAGTTTTTGATAATAAAATAAATTTATCAATTGCTATTTATGTAAATTATGTACTTTTTATTATAATGATTATGTATTTTTTTAAAAAAAATATAATGGAAACATTTGTAGAGTTTTGTATTGTTACAATAACCTGCATGTCTATTGAACTTATTTTAATTGGGTTTCTGAAATATTTTCATATAAAATCTAATAACAATTCTTTTATAATAGACGTGTTAGGAGCTATAATTTTACTAGGTATAAGTATTTGTTTATCAAGATGGACGACTATAAGGAGACTCTATATTAAGCATAAACAACATTTAAATAAAATGATATTTTTATTGATAAATCTATTATTTTATATTGCAGTTATAAAAACATTATGGGAGTATTACAGAGAAATACTTATAAAGCATTATATTTTTGTTTGTATTACGTTTATTTTGTTTGTATTATTCAATATAAAATTTATGGTAAATAGTATTCAGCTGAGTGTAAAAGATGAACAAATTGAGAACTTTAATAGATATAGCAAAATAATTTCTAATGTAATAGAGGAAATAAGAAGAAAACAACATGATTTTAAGAATCATCTTAATACTATATATGGAATTGTACAGATAGGAAATGAAGAAACTTTAAAAGATGACATAACTGCATATATAAAAACATTAAATTCTTCATTACAAGATATAGATATATTTATACAATCAGAGAACAAAGTAATAAAAGGTACAATTTACAGTAAGTCATGTGAGGCAAAAACAAAGGATATACAATTTTTATATAATATTGAAGATAAAAAGATAAACTTTCCTATTGAAGATTATGAGCTTTCACAAATACTTACTAATGTAATAGATAATGCTTTTGAAGCTGTAGAGGACAATACGCATTCTGAGAAAAATGTTATTATAAATATTGGACAAACTAAAAATATAGTGTATATAGAAATAAAAAATTCTGGCAATCCTATTAATCCTCAAATAATTAATAAAATTTTTAAAAAAGGTTTTTCCACAAAGGGAGAAGTAGGGCATGGCTATGGTTTATATAATGTGAAGAATATAACTGAAGCGTATGGAGGTAGAATTCAATTATCATATGAAGATGGATTTGTTATTTTTAAAATAATATTTAACATATAGTATAATTAGTAAAAATACATAATCTAATTCTTAAAAAAAGCTTAAGTTTTTTGAAATATTTTAAGATAAAATAAATTCCAATAAAACAGAATTTTATTGGAATTTATTTATAAATTTTCTACTGTTTTGTGTAAATACTGCTTATAGATTATTGTTTAGTCAATAAGACTTTTTGGAGGCTTAGGCTCTCCCAAGAAACATAAACATCCAACATTAGGTATTATTGCAGTCATAGCTAGAAGTAATGAGCAACAAATATGTAGCAATGATTTCTCATTTTTAAATATTTTTTTCATATTTAAGTCCTCCATTTATAAAACTTATATTAATCAATTGAATTGATTGCAGCATTATGGTTAACAAACCACAATTTAAAAAATATAGATTTTTAACATGAAATAATAATATGTATAGCCAAATTATAATAGATAAGATGGAAATGATTTTAAAGTTCCGTCTTTTTTTAGGGTTTTTTATAGGTCTATATGAACTAGGTTTAGGTGAGGCAACTGCTACAATAATAATACAAAATATTGCAATGGTGTAATAATATGCTGATGGAAGATTAGGGATGTATTCAGGAAGTAAGCAAGTTATTAGAAAAAAAATTATAGAAGAAAACAAACAGTTATATGACTTTTCAAAATGAATGCCTCCAGAATAGGTTCTAATGCAAAATAATATTAATAGGGAGAACAGGAAAATTACTAATTTGCCTAACAACTTAAAGATAAGAAGTAAAACAAGTAACTTAAAAGATTCCCCTAAAATAACAATTAGAATATAATTAATTTTTTCTATTTCTTCAGAATTTAGAGGAACCCTTTTACTTAAATTTAATGTTATAAATGCAGTTAATTTGCTTACCATATTAAGTTCACCACCCACTAGATATAATTTAATTTAACCACATAAAAGTAAAAATTTAAGGTATGAAAAGTTAATTTTTTGTTACGAAATAGCTTGTAATTTTTTTTAGTATAAAAGCGTTTAACATTTACGACAAAAAAATAGCGTTTTATGTAACGTTTGTAGATTTATTAAAAATTATGGTTTATTGTAGATGAAGGAGGCTAGTATAAATTAATATGCCTAAATTGACATAATTAGGTATCTAAAGTATGTAAGAGTTAATCATAAATTGAAATAGTCACCATTCTCAGGTGATATATAAATAAACAGTATAAATATTAAAACTTAAATTTTCACAGGAGGAAGTGTTAAATTTATGAAAAAACTATTGTTAGGTAATGAAGCAATTGCAAGAGGTGCCTTTGAATATGGTGTGACAGTAGCTACGGCTTACCCAGGAACACCTAGTACGGAAATAACGGAAAATATTGCTAAATATGAAAATATTAACGCAGAGTGGTCACCTAATGAAAAAGTGGCTTTAGAAGTTGGAATTGGTGCTTCAATCGCAGGAGCTAGAACTATAGTGTCAATGAAGCATGTAGGTTTAAATGTAGCCGCAGATGCACTTATGTCTATTTCTTATCCTGGTGTAAATGCAGGTCTGGTAGTTGCTGTTGCAGATGATCCAGGTCAACACAGTTCTCAAAATGAACAAGACACAAGATATTTTGGCATTGCTGGAAAGATACCCGTAGTAGAACCCTCTGACAGCCAAGAATGCAAAGATTTTGTTGGACTTTCTCTTGAAATAAGTGAAAACTTTGATACACCAGTAATCTTAAGATTAAGCACAAGAGTTTCACATTCACAAAGCCTTGTGCAGTTAAAAGAAAAAGAGTACTGTGCTTTAAAAGAATATGATCAAAATCCAAATAAATACATAGTTGCTCCAGCAGTTGCAAAGAAGAGGAGAGTCATAGCAGAAGATAGGCTTAGAAGATTAGAAGAATTTGCAGAGACAACAGTGTTAAATAAAGTTGAATATAAAGATTTAAATGTAGGAATAATTACTAGTGGAATAGCTTATCAGTATGCAAAAGAGGTAATGCCTAATGCATCCTTTCTAAAGCTTGGACTTTCTTATCCCTTACCTAAAAATAAAATTACAGAATTTGTAAATAGATGTGAAAAAGTTTACGTGATTGAAGAATTAGAACCTATTTTTGAGCAGAAGATAAAGTCCTGGGGACTTAGTGTAATAGGTAAAGAGATCATTCCTACTATTGGTGAATTAAGCCCTAGAATTATTAGAAAAGCATTGTTAGATGAAACTATAGAAGGTGTAAATCCTAGCTTTTCACAAGAGGTTCCTGTTAGACCTCCAATATTATGTCCAGGCTGTCATCATAGGGGGGTTTTCTATGTTCTAAAAAAATTAGGTATACACACCTCAGGTGATATAGGATGTTATACTTTGGCTGCATTTCCGCCTTTGAATGCCATGGATACATCCATTTGTATGGGTGCTAGTATAGGAATGGCCTTAGGTTTTGAAAAAGCTAGAGGTAAGGATTTTGCGAAAAAATCTGTTGCAGTTATAGGAGACTCTACCTTTATTCATTCTGGTATTACAGGACTTATAGATGTTGTTTATAATAAAGGTAATACCACAGTGATTATACTAGATAACTCAATTACAGCAATGACAGGGCACCAGGAAAATCCGTCAACCGGTTATACTTTAAAAGGTGAACCTACAATAGGAATTGACTTTGAAGCCTTGGGAAGAGCCATTGGAATAAAGAGAATTCAGACTGTAGACGCTTATGATATTTTTAATTTTGAAAGAATTATCAAGGAAGAAACTCAGGCTGAAGAGCCCTCTCTAATAATTACAAAGAGGCCTTGTGTTTTATTAAAAAGAGCTAACGAAGTAAGAAAGACATTAAGCATAAAGAATAACCTATGTAAAGGCTGTAAAGCCTGCTTAAAGATAGGGTGTCCTGCTATAGTGTTTAAAGATAATAAAGCGGAGATTAATAAAGTTCTTTGTGTTGGATGTGAGCTTTGTACAAAAGTATGTAAGTTTGAAGCTATAGTATAGGGGGGAGAAAAACTATGAATATTCTAATATCAGCAGTAGGAGGGCAAGGAGCCTTACTTGCCAGTAGAATACTTGGAAAGCTTGCTCAGAATATGGAATTGGATGTGAAGGTTTCAGAAGTTCATGGTATGTCGCAAAGAGGTGGAAGTGTTATAACTTATGTTAAATTTGGAGAGAAAGTATTTTCACCCACTGTAGAAGAGGGAACCGCTGATATTATTCTTGCCTTTGAATTACTTGAGGGCGCAAGATATGCTGAGTGGTTAAAGAAAAATGGTACTTTAATAGTAAGCACTCAAAGAATTGACCCAATGCCGGTAATTACTGGTGCAGTTCAGTATCCTGATAATTTAATTTTTGAGCTCTTAAAATTACCAATTAAGGTGTATAGCGTTGATGCATTGGAGCTTGCAAGTGAAGCTGGAAGCGTTAAAGCAGCAAATGTAGTACTAATAGGAATTTTAGCTTCAACAACTAACATTGCAAAGGAAAAATGGGAACAGGCAATTAGAGAAACTGTACCTGAAAAGCTGTTAGAAATCAACTTAAAGGCCTTTGAATTGGGGTACGAAATAAAATCCAATTATTCTTATGATAAACTTGAGCAATTGCAATAATATTGAGATGAAAAAAATAAATATTTATTAATTATAAATAAAGATATTTTATGGAGGAGTTAATATGAGAAGATTATTTACATCAGAATCAGTTACAGAAGGACATCCAGATAAAATTTGTGATCAAATATCAGATGCTGTCCTTGATGCTATTTTAGAAAAAGATCCAAGTGGAAGGGTAGCATGTGAAACTGCTACTACTACTGGAATGGTTATGGTTATAGGTGAAATAACTACTAATTGCTATGTAGATATTCCAAGATTAGTTAGAAAGACAATAGAGGAAATAGGTTATACTAGAGCAAAATTTGGATTTGACTGTGATACTTGTTCAGTAATGACTTCAATAGATGAACAATCCTCTGATATAGCCATGGGAGTTAATGAAGCTCTTGAAGCTAAACAAGGTGAAATGGATAAAATAGAAGCCATAGGTGCAGGGGATCAGGGTTTGATGTTTGGATTTGCTACTAATGAAACACCTGAATATATGCCTATGCCTATAAGCTTAGCTCACAAGCTTTCAAGAAGATTATCAGAAGTAAGAAAAAATTATACATTAGCATACTTAAGACCGGATGGAAAAACTCAGGTTACGGTAGAATATGAAGATAACAAACCTGTTAGGATAGATACTATTGTTATATCAACTCAACATGACCCAGATATAACTCGCCAACAAATAGAGGAAGATTTAATAGAAAATGTTATTAAACCTGTCATTCCAGATGAGCTTTTAGATGAAAATACTAAGTATTTCATAAATCCAACAGGAAGATTCGTTGTTGGAGGTCCACAAGGAGATGCTGGACTGACTGGAAGAAAAATTATAGTTGATACATATGGTGGATATGGCAGACACGGTGGTGGAGCCTTCTCAGGAAAAGATCCAACTAAGGTTGATAGATCAGGTGCATATGCGGCTAGATGGGTAGCTAAGAATCTTGTTGCTGCAGGAGTTGCTGATAAGCTTGAAGTGCAGGTTGCTTATGCTATAGGAGTAGCTAAGCCAGTTTCTGTTACAGTAGATACTTTTGGTACAGGAAAAATTTCAGAAGATAAGATTGTAGAAATAGTTAACAAAGTATTTGATTTAAGACCAGCTGCAATAATAAGAGATTTAGACTTAAGAAGACCAATATATAGACAAGTAGCTGCTTATGGACATTTTGGAAGAACAGATGTTAATGTTCCATGGGAAAGCTTAAATAAAGTAGAAGAAATAATGAAATTATATTAAGAGAGTGGTAGTAGCAACATTTTTCATAAAACATTTTCTTAAAAGTATATAAATATAGATGACTTATACATAATAAAAAATGTATAAGTCATTTTTGTTTTAAGTAAAATCCTAAAGTAAATGATTCTACTATGTTGCTTCATGTAAATAACGGTGTATACATCTTTCTAAGTTATTTTTCATATTGAATAAGCTAGTGGCTTTTACAAGCGTGTGGCTACATCATTTTTAAAGACAACTTGGCACTATATATCTTAATAATAGTAGACAGAAAAAATGAGTTTGAAAGCTTTGCTAGTATTACCCCTAAATAGAAATAGGTATAAAAGTATTTAATGTTTATGACAAAAAAATAGTCTTTCATGACATGTTTGTAGATTTATAAAAAAGTATAGATTATTATGAATATAGGATATTGATAGATATTAATGAATTTTATAAAATCTTATCTAATTTAAACATAATGTGTAAATAACTGATGAAAAATTGAGTTAGTATGTTACATATTATAAATTCAAAAATACTGAAAATTGTGATTAGTCCAGTGATTTAAGAGGTGAAAAATGGATCAATTTATTAAAGAAAAACATGCCTTTATGTTTCAGGGAGTAGGAGCTGAATATCAAAGATTATTACACTTACTCGATGAAGAACAAAAAGAAATATTGAGTCACTACTGTTCTATAGTATATAAAGAACTAGAGTTAGACTTGTGGAACTATTTATTTAATTCTTCAGAAACAAAATATAACAAGATGTTCAATGATTGGATTGCTATATATACTTGTGATTATATTGTTTATCATATATATACTAATTTTAATATAAAACCAGAAATGTTTATGGGATACAGTATGGGATTAATTACAGCAATGGCTTGCGGAAAATCCATTTCTTTTGAAGCGGGATTACATATGCTATTAAATATATATGAGTATCCCCAATGTGTTACTAGACAAGAAGAAGCAATGGCCGTAATTGTAGGCATGACCTGCAATAATGTGGAAAAAATAATACAAGAAAATGGTTTAAAGGATTATGTGGAAATAGCTAGTGAAAACAATGAGTATTGCATTATTATAGCTGGAATAAAGAGCGGTATTGATAAAGTTATGACCATAGCGAAAAATGAAGGTGCTTTAAAGGTTAGAGGAATAAGTGCACCTTATGCCTTTCATTCTAGTCATGCATCAAAGGGAATTGAAAGGTATATAGATTTTGTTGAAAAATTACAGGTTTCTGATTGCATGACACCAATAATTTCAAGTTTTGATCAGAATATAATTCAGAATTCTTCTGATTTAAAGAAAGAGCTTGTAAGAAATATGGCTGGTCGAATGTATTGGAAAACTTCAATAGAAAAAGTAGCAGGTATGGGCATAAATAGCTTTGTTGAAGTCAGCTTAGATGATTCTATAACGAAATTTTCTAAATTAATCAATATGGATAACGAATTCTTTAATTTTAATAAATTTCGCAAAATAAAATCGAAAGAAATCGTAGCAAAAGAAATTGAAAATGGTTTTGAAGCTAAAATTGGTGTACAGAATAATAAAAGCAAATAAAGAGAATAAGATGGAAAGGATAAGATGGAGAGGATGAAAGATAATAGCATAGTATATATCGATTTGTCCAACAAGAAAATAACCTGGGAAGAAATATCTCCTGAAATAAGAAAAAAATATATAGGTGGACCCGGAATCAATACAAAGATTCTTTTTGATTCGAATGCAGACAAATATGATGCTTTATCGGAAAATAACGTACTCATTTTTGGAGTTGGACCTTCTGTAGGAACAGGCTTACCAGCTAGCAATCGGTGTACTATAACTGCAAAAAGTCCTATAACAGATTTATATGGGGACTCAAATGTGGGTGGGGAATTTAACCTAAGAATGCGTGCAGTTGGAATTGACAATCTTGTATTTACTGGAAAAGCTGAAACTCCTGTATATGTACATATAAACAAGGATGGAGAAATTCAAATTCTGGATGCTGCTGATATATGGGGTACTTGGACAGAGAAAGTAACGGATATCTTAGTAGAAAGGCATGGCAAGTTCTCCGAAGTAGCGTGTATAGGACCTGCAGGAGAGAAGCTTGTTCGTTTTGCTAGTGTAATTATGTCCAAATGTCATGTTGCTGGACGGACAGGAATGGGTTGTGTCATGGGTTCAAAAAACTTAAAAGCCATTGTAATTGAGAAAAAAATAGGCAAACCAGCCATGTATGATCAAAACAAAATCAAGGAAATAAGAGATATATGGATAAAAAGCAGCCGTTCTTCCGTTATGGCAAAATCAGGAAGTATTCAAGGATCATTAATGCTAATTAAACAGTACGAAAAAGACCGATGCATACCTATAAGAAATAATCAAACGGGTAAAGATGAAAAGATTAAAAATATTTATGTTGAAAAATTTTTATATAAACATGAGACAAAAAGAAAAGCATGTATTTACTGTCCTGTGGGCTGTGCAAGAGAATATGAAATCAGTGAAGGAAAACATAAGGGAGAAAAAGGAGACAGGCTTGATTACGGTGCAGTGGCAGGTGTCGGTGCTTGTACTGGAGTATTTGATTGGCCAGGTATCCTGCATTTAAAAACCCTCAGTGATCAACTAGGACTTGATGCTATCGAGTTTGGTGGTGCAGCTGGTTTGATTTTGGAATGTCAACAGAGAGGTATACTTAAAAAAGAAGATAATGGTGGGAAAATATTTGAATTTGGCAATGCTGATGATGTTGAGCAGATAATGCTAATGATTGCTAACCGTGAGGGTGTGGGTGATATTGCGGCGGAAGGAACATATCGTGCTGCAAAAAAATTGAATGCTGAGCAATATGCTTTTTGCATTAAGAAATCCTCAGTTGGTCTTCATACAAATTCCCATTTAGCTAAGTCTTTAAGTTATTTAACATCTACTAGGGGCGGCGACCATTTAAAGGGCTATGTTTTTACATCGGTTGTTCCAGGATTATTTTCAGAGGTTGTTTCAAAGCATGTTTTTAAAATGGCGGCTGAAAAAAATTATGCAAAACCAGAGAAAAAGGGACGTGTTGTATGGTGGCATGAAAACTATAAATATATAGTTGATGCCTTAGGATTTTGTATTTTCTTTATGCAAGCACTTCCAAGCAAAGGTGTTGGTTTTTTCCAAGATTTTGCTGATGTAATGAATGGGCTATTTAATCTTGATATAAAAGATGAGGAAGTGTTTAATGTTGGAGAGCGCATTTACCAACTTCAAAACGCTTTTAATGTAAACTGTGGATGTAGGCTAGATGATTATAAATGGGCAGAACGTAAGAAGGAGGAAAACATCGAAGATCAACTTATTGAAGAAACAACTATTAAAGTTCGTGACAATCCAGGGATGCTTCCAGAGTATTTCAAATATAGAGGATTAACAAAAGATGGCAAGCCAACTAACAAGAGATTTTTAGAGTTGGAGTTAGATGAGTATATTGAAAAAGCAAAAGTAATACCTAGTGATGATGTTAAGACAATTAAAGACTTATTGCAAGATGTTCAATTGAATATAAAATTAACAAAAGGTGAACAGATAAAAAGTAATATAATAAATGGTCTGCTATGTAAACTCTTAGATAAAAAGGACAAAAAGGACAAGGAAAAGGCTTTAAAATTAAAGGAAAAACAAATAAATAAATAAGTAATTATACGAGGAGGATTATAAAATGGCAAATTTAACACAAGAAATAAAAGAAGAAATAAAAAACTTGGTTTATGAGTTTTTCTCAGAAGAGTGTGAAGTTGAATTAGAGAAATTAAATGATGAAACAACTATTATGGATGATTTAGATGGAGATTCCTTGTTGTTTGTTGAGCTAGTTGAATTGATGAAAAAGAAATATAGTTTAAATATTCAGCTTCAGACCATAGGTAAGTATTTACTTAAGAATCCAGCTACAACAATCGGACAAGTAATTGAAACTTCAATTCTGATTTATGAACATGAGAATGATATTGTTAATATAGCATAATAAAGCATTCTACTTATAAGGTCAGATGAAATTGCTCTTTAAGACTTTGTTTAATGAGCAGGAATAATAAAGTTATGTTTAATAATTAAGAAAATAAAAGATAGATATTAGGAGGATTATAAAATGGCAAATTTAACACTAGAAATGAAAGAAGAAATAAAAAACTTGGTTTATGAGTTTTTCTCAGAAGAGTGTGAGGTTGAATTAGAAGAATTAAATGATGAAACAACTATTATGGATGATTTAGATGGAGATTCCTTACTATTTGTTGAGTTAGTTGAATTAATGAAAAAGAAATATAGCTTAAACATTCAGCTTCAGACTATCGGAAAGTATTTGCTTAAGAATCCAGCTACAACAATAGGACAAGTAATTGAAACTTCTTGGCTTATTTATGAGCATGAGAATGATATTGTTAACATAGGACAGTAATCATGATGACGGATTCAGAACAAAAAAAATCCGGAGTAGTCCGTTTTGAAGTGAAAAATGAAGTTGGAATTATTACTATCGATAATGGAACCCAGAATAAAATAAGCCAGGCTGACTTTTTGGATTTGAACTGTTTAAAAGAATGGTTATCTGAACAAGATTTAAAAGGACTAGTAATTACAGGACAAGGAAGACATTTTTCAGCAGGCGCCGATGTAGACAACATAAAAGTTGATAGAGATAATCCAGAGTCTTTAAAGGAAAGTTTAAGAAAAGGCAAGGAAATACTGAATTATATCGAAGGGCTTCCGATGCTCACTGTAGCAGCCGTTAGTGGGATATGCTTTGGAGCAGGGCTAGAAATTGCACTAAGTTGCCAGTTCCTAATTGGTACGACTAATGCCATTTTAGCTTTTCCTGAATCCAACCTTGGTATTATGCCTGGATTAGCTGGTACCATCAGACTGCCGAAGAAAATCGGCAGAAGAAAAGCCTTAGAAATTATAATTTCAGGGAGAACTGTTTCATCTGAGGAAGCTTATAATCTAGGTTTAGTTGATAAAATTGTTCCTAATAAAGAACATTTATCTGCTGCATTACAACTTATAGATGAATTAACTGAGAATAAATCAATACATCAAGTTAGAAACATAATTCAATCTGTATATAATTCCATTAATGAGACTAATGAAATAGCTATGGAAGATGAAGGAGAAATGTTTTTAGATTTGGTTAAAAATTTATAAGGAGGTTGTTCATAGGTTGAAATGGATTAAGGAATTATTTTCAAAAAATACAGAAGTAAAGAAAATTAACGCTTCTGTTTTTATCCCGGTAGATGAAGAGCATATCGAAGATGTTTTTCAACAAATATACGATATAGAGAAATTCTACAAATGGTTTAATTTTTTTCCCGTTCTTTGGCTAAGTTTTGATAAAAAATATATGGATGTAGGATGTATTGGAACAATTCGATTTACTATGCCGTTTTTTTACTATAAATTAAAGGTTGTAGAAGTGATACCTAATAAGTGTATTAGACTAGAAGGGGCAGGCGGTATGGTGAGCGGTAAAGCCTTCTTTAATTTTATAATAAAAGAAGATGGAATATTACTTGAAAATCCGCATTATCTTGTTGGAATCAATAAGTTATTACATAAGTACTATTGCTACTGTTTGACACCAAATCATCCTCCCTTTATGAATTGGAGATATTCGATTTTAAAAAAGAATTTATTTAATGAAATTGAAAAGAAGAAAGGAAATTTACAAAAATGAAGCACGAGTTTTCCTTCGAAGTGCGGGGTTATGAATTAGATTCCTTCAATCATGTGAACAATGCTGTTTACATTAATTATATAGAAGAAGCCCGCTGGAAGTTTTTAAATGAAGCAAAGTGGATTAACTATATGAAAGATAACTCACTCCATCTTGTAGTAATTGAAACCAATATCCGCTATATCAGTGAACTTAAAGTTTTTGATAAAGTAGTTATAAAAAGCCAGTGGCATTATGAAGATGACTATTTCATAGCAAACCAAAATATTTATATGGAAGGCACTAATAAGAAGGTCGCAAAAGCTACTGTAAAAATGATATTAGTATCTACTGAAAGAATAGTGAATGAAATTCCAGATTTTATTAAAAATGAAATGGATAATAAGGTGACACTATGATTAGAGAAGAAGAACAATCTTTTCTAATCGTGAAAGGTTCTACTGCTTTTTTATACATCAATGATTTTAATGATATTCTTCACCATAAGAATGAAATTGATGAGAATATTTCCAAGGATGAAATCATTGTATTGACAATTATATGGAATAGCAGCAATATTGCATCAAGTATAAGTAAAGACCAAAGATTAGAAATACATAGATGGTTTAATTCACTTGAAATTCTTTCTATTGCAGTAGTGGATAACCTTTGCAGCGGGGACTTACTAGAGTTAATCATGTTATGTGACATCCGTCTGGGAGGAAATAATCTTTCTATTCAATTCCCTGATAGTGAATCAGAATTTGTATTTAATTTTGAAGAACGCTGTCAATTGCTTATGGGAAATAAAAGGAACATTCATAACTATAGTGGCTTACTTGGAAAGATTTTAAATCCTGATGAGGTTTATAACCTAGGATTAATAAATAAAGCTATTGATATAGAAGATATGGTAAATGAAGTGCAGAATTACATAAACAAAATAATAGGTAGTAAGAATAACAATCAAGTCAAGGCTATAATAAGATGCTTCAATAATTATAAACAGTTTGGTTTGAATTCTAATGAGGAGTTATTGTTAGAACAGGAATCTAAACAGTTTTGCAAATTAATTCTTAAAGAATATTTAAAAAAAGAGGACATGTGATGAACATTGAATTAAACAAGGTTTCTTTTGAAGAAAAAGATGATATTGGATATATTGTCATTAATGATCCGCCTGCCAATAAGATGACGTCTTTATTCCTTAAAGAATTCATTTTTATTGTCCGTCAATATGTTGCTCAATCCAGAGTCAAGGGAATCATAATAACTGGTAGCGGGAGGCACTATAGTTCAGGGGCGGACGTAGAACAACTTAAGGAAATAGTAGCAACTCAATGTATGCTTGATAGTGATGATAATTTAATTGCTTACCCAATGTGGTATCAAGAAAACCGTGCAACTTTTAATTTTTTTAACGCCCTAAATATTCCTGTTATAAGTGCTATTAAAGGATTATGTATCGGATCCGGATTTGAACTGGCTTTATGCAGTCATATTCGTATTTGTGGAACTGGAAGTACATTGGGTCTTCCTGAATCAACCTTTGGATTCTTGCCAGGGGTTACGGGTACTTTGAGATATTTAGAACTAATCGGCTTAGGAAAAGCTCTAGAATTAGTGTTAAGCGGTGAAACATTTTCACCTGAAGCAGCAATGGAAATGGGATTAATTGATGGTGTTGTTAATAAGAAAGAGACATTGACTTATTGCGAAGAGTTGATGAGATACATTTTGCAGATGGAAACCCCATATTCAAAAGAGAATATCAGTGAATATATAGAGAGTTTTAATAAAAAATATAAAAATAATAGTATTACAGTATAGGAGGAATTATAGCCGTGGAAAAGAATGTAAAGTTAATTGGGACAAGCACATATCTCCCAGGGGAACCTATAAAATTCGAAGAAATCAATAATTATTTAGGTAATTTTGATAAGGCACCTAAAAAAATACAAGATTGGGTGGACAGAATTCAACCAATTATGAAAGAAATGCTTGGTTTAGAATACTGTCATTATGCATTCAATAATAAGACTAGAACTTTCGATGAAGACTTTTTAAGTTTAGCTGTAAAAGCTTCTAAGTTAGCATTAGAAGATGCAGCTATCCAAGCAAAGGATATTAATCTTATAATTTATGGTGGTGCTTATTCTCATCAAGTTCCACCGATAACAACAAGAATACAAGAAGAATTAGGTATTGACATATGTGGTGAATTCCATATTCATTCCAATTGTTCATCTGTTTATAAGTCTATTAAATTGGCTCATACACTTTTAAAAACAGGAGAATACAAGAATGCATTAGTAGTTTCTTCTCATGTTGCAAGCTCATGTTTCATACCAGAGTTTTACAACCAAGAGAAAGCTACTAAAGAAGATATATTCCTAAGATGGTATCTATGTGATGGTGCTGGAGCATTTATTTTAACAGCTGATGATGAAAAGAAAAACGGATTCTATCTAGAAGATACATACATTGAATCTTCAGGAGGAAAAAAACTTTCCTGTATGGGTAATGATTATCCTTATCACTGGAGTAATCCTTTAACAGATTACGCTAATGGTGCTCATCACACTAGACAATTGTATTTAAATAAAATGGCTGAATATGCAATGGAAGAAAATGGAAAGTCCATATTCTATAATGCATTACTAAGAATGCTTGAGGTTAAGAAGATTAATCTTGATTCCTTAAAATATTTTGTTGTTAATATGCCATCAAAGGGTGTTAGACAAACTATAATGGAGGAATGTGCTGAATTAAATGTTCAATTAGATCAATTCTATCACTCAATAGAAAAAATTGGTTATACTGGACCACCAGCAGCATTAATATCAATAGATCTTTTATTAAAAGAAAAGCAAAATACCTTTAAAAATGGGGACTTAGTATTCAGTTTCGTAATGGAAGTAAGTAAGTTTATGCAAGCTGGTTTCACTCTTCGTTACGTAGACTAATTTTGATAAGTAAGGGGTTAAAAATATGAAAATTTTACTTGTAAATCCTCCAATTCCAAGAAAATTTAGAATGCTTGAATATGCTGACGAAGCAGGAAAAAAATCAATTTTAAGAAGAGTAATGGTAGGACCACCACTAGGATTAAATGAGCTTGCAGGTATGATACCTGAAGAGGATGTTATCATTCTTGATCAAAAAGCTGAGCTTGATGCAGATCCTAATTACAATCATTTAGAAGCACTTATTAAGGAAATTAACGAATTTAAACCTGAATTTGTTGCTATAACCTGTTTAACTGCCCAATATAATTCTGTAATGGGCATGCTAGAAGCAATTAAAAATTATGACAATAAGATTTTAACTTCTGTTGGTGGAATTCATCCTTCACTATGCCCAGAAGATTTTATAGGCTCAAAAGCAGATATAATATCAATAGGTATTGGAAAATTGAGTTTTTACCAGATTGTTCAAGAATTTAAAAAGAATAAGGAAAACGCAGATTTTTCAAATATAGCAGGTTTGGCTTTAAATAAAGGAGATAGTCTTCATTTTACAAAACCATTAAGCGAAGTAAGCTATGATGAATTCCAGGAGTGTCATATGCTTGAAAACATTCTGCCAAATAGAGCTTTGACCGATAAATATGACTATAGAATTTCTCGTATGGATAATAAAAAGATTCAATACTTAAGCACTTCATTAGGATGTACACATAAATGTAACTTTTGTACCGTATGGCCATTGACTGATGGGCGTTATTTCCATAGAGATGTAGAATCTATCATTAGTGAGTTAAAACTAATGGATGAATATCCTATAATACGTTTTTGTGATGCTAACACCTTTGGTAATGTTGAAAAAGTTAGACAATTGTTTAACCGCATTATTGAAGAAGGATTAAATAATCACTTTTATATTGCTGATGTAAGAACGGATACAGTAATAAGACACCCTGATCTTATAAAATTAGCTGCTAAAGCTGGATTAAAGGTAACAATATGCGGTCTTGAAGCTACAAGCGACGAAGAACTTAAAAAATATGGAAAGCAAAATTCAATCGATACAACTAGAGAAGCATTAAGGATATTAAATGAAGCTGGTATTTGGGTAAATGGAAACTATATTGTTCGACCAGATTTTGTTGAAGAGGATTTTGATAGAGTAGCAAGTTTTGTTACCGAGAATCCAATTTACCATGCAGGCTTCACCATTTTAACACCATTCCCTGGAACAGAACAATGGGAAGAGTTAAAGGACCAAGTAGTTATTAAGGATTACGACTACTATAATCTTACCAATGCTGTTCTAGAAACAAAGCTTCCAGAAAGAGAGTTTTATAATAAACTTTCAGAACTTTACAAGACAAGTGCGAAGGCAACTGAAAAGTATTTCTCTATATACGGAAATCCTGATCAAACTAAATAATTATTAGTGAGGTAAAGTATGGAAGTTGGTATTATTGGTAAAGGGAAAATGGGAAGAGATGTATTTAATCATCTCTTCCAATTTGATGATAAACTTGTTTTAATATGCAGGAAGCTCCAAGATGTAGAGGAAATAACAAGTTCTGTTGAAAAGCAGTTAAAAAAAATGTTGAAACGAGGATACATAACTAATTCTGAATATGAAGAAAAAATGCAATCTTTTCTTGTATCAAATGATTTATCTGCATTAAAAAACTGTGATCTGGTTATTGAATCAATTTTTGAGGAGAAAGAGCTTAAGCAGGATATTTTTGAAAGAGTAGAATCTATTGTGAAACCTGAGTGTATTTTAGCATCCAACACTTCATCAATACCTTTAAATATTGTTTTTGAAAAATGTAAAATAAAAGAGCGCTGCCTAGGTATGCATTTCTTTTTTCCTGTGAAGGTTACAAGGACTGTTGAAGTTAGTAAAACTAGATTTACTGAACAAAAATATGTTGAAGTAGTAAAAGAACTAGTAAAAAAAATTGATAAGACTCCTCTTGAATTAAAAGAAGAGGCTAATATGATTTTGTCGAAAATGCTTTTAAACATGATATCTCAGAACTATATTATCTACGAAGAGAACTACCTAACTATGGAAGAAATAGATAAGGCATTAAAAGAAAATCTCTTCACCTTTGGATTATTTGAGATTATTGATTCAACAGGTATTAATATTGTTCTCGAGAGTAGAGAGAATTTTAATAGCCACCGTTACATGAACCTTTATACTCCTTTCTATAATAGAGGGAAAAAGCTATTAGAGGAAGGTTATCCAGGAGGAGTCGGTAACAAAGGACTCATAGCCTATGAGCAAGAACATCCAGTAACACTTAAGAAAGTTGATGAGGCAGAGTTAGAAGATTATAAGCAAAATATTGTATTAAGGTTACAAAGCCTTCTTATCAACGAATTAGCTTTTTTAATAAATAATGAATATGTTGAAAAAGATCAAATGAATGAAGCGGTTAAGGAAGCTTTAGGATTATCTGAAGATCCTATCAGTATGCTAAAGCGAATCGGAAATCAAAAGATTATAGATTGTCTTTTAGATAGTTATGAAAAATCTCAAGATGATCTTTATAAGCCCGAGGATTTATCTGTTTTAAACAATTAATAAATTGTTAGAGCTATAAGGGAGGGATAAGTTTATGAATAATGAGAATAAAACAGTTATTACCGGGATGGGGATGGTAACCTCTCTTGGGTTAAATATAGAGGAAAATTGGCAGAGTTTATTAGCAGGTCGTTCTGGAGTTAAGAAAATATCTTTATTTGATCCAAGTGATTCAGAAACTCAAATTGCCGCAGAGGTAAGTTCAGAGTTCGAGAAGCTTGCTGATAAACAAATACCACGAAGAGAAAGAAAACAAATGACAAGAACTACTAGAATGTCAATGATTGCAGCTAATGAAGCTATCAAGAACAGTGGTATCAATTTTGATAATTATGATAGAACACGAATTGCGGTTATTATGGGGGTAATTACTACTTCATATAATGACATGGAAAGGGAACAGTCTGGTTCTCATATTATTGTTAGATCAATGCCCAATGCGCCAAGTGCTTGGATTTCTCTTCATTATGGATTAGAAGGCCCTAATTTTAATGTTTCTACAGCCTGTGCCTCTTCTGCTTATGCAATTGGACTAGGTCACCAAATGATAAAATCAGGCATTGCCGACATAGTTATTGTAGGTGGAGCTGATTCACATATCGAGCCTGAGTACATTAGAGGTTTCAACCAAATACTTGCTATGTCTGTTAAAAATGATTCTCCAGAAACAGCATGCCGTCCTTTTAGCCGAACACGTGATGGATTTGTAATGGGTGAAGGTGCTGGAGTAATGGTATTAGAATCAGAAAAAATAGCACGCGAGAGAAACGCAACTATATATGGGGAAGTAGCTGGTTATGCAATCACTAGCGAAGCGACAGATATTACTGCTCCAAAAGAAGATGGAGTTGGTATGGCAAAGACAATGAGAATGGCTTTGGAAAATGCTAAAGTAAGTCATGATGAGATTGATTACATCAATGCACACGGTACGTCTACTTATTTAAATGACAAGTATGAGACAATGGGTATAAAAGAGTGTTTTGGCCAAGCAGCAAAAGGAATAGCTGTATCTTCATCTAAATCAATGACTGGACATACTGTTGGTGCGGCTGGAGCTATTGAAGGTATTATAACAGTTTTAAGCATTAAAAATAGTATGCTTACTCCAACTATTAATTATAATGATCCTGACCCTGAGTTAGATTTAGACTACGTTCCAAATGTAGCAAGAGAAAAGAATATTCGTGCAGCTATATCAAACTCCTTTGGTTTTGGTGGACACAACGCTACAATTGTTTATAAAAAATATTAATATATAGAGGAGGAGAGTAAAATGAGACAATTTTTAGTAACAGGCGGTGCTGGATTTATAGGCTCTAATTTTGTACGTTATCTTTATAATCATGAGAAAGATGTAAGGGTAAGAGTTTTAGATAAGTTAACATATTCTGGAAATATGGATAACTTGGAAGAGTTTATTGGAAGAGATGATTTTGAATTTGTTCACGGAGATATTTGTGATAATGATGTAGTTAAAGAAGCAATGAAAGGCGTTAATGTTGTAGTTAATTTTGCTGCTGAAGTTGCAGTTGACCGTTCTATACAGGATAAACAATCTTTTCTTAGAACAGATATTCTTGGTGTTCAAGTACTTTTGGAAAATGTATTAGAAAATAGAGATGCAATAGAAAGATTTATTCAAATCTCAACTGATGAGGTATATGGACAGATAGCAGAGGGTAGTTTCTTTGAAACATCTGAATTAAAACCTCGTAATCCATATTCTGCTTCAAAAGCTGGCGGAGAAAGACTAGCATATAGTTATTTTGCAACTTTTAACTTACCTGTTATTATCACCCGTGCATCAAATAATTACGGTCCATGGGCGTATCCAGAAAAGGCAATTCCTCTTTTTGTGACAAATTTATTAGAAGGATTGCAAGTACCTGTTTTTGGAACAGGAAATCAGATCAGGGATTGGCTATATGTAGATGATCATTGTAGTGGTATTTACCATCTGATAAACAACGGTGAGAATGGCGAGGTATATAACATCGGAGGAGGTCAGGAGTGCACAAATTTAGAGTGGACAAAGATGGTTTTAGAAATGCTCGGTAAAGATGAATCATCTATAAAATTTGTGGCTGACAGACCAGGTCATGATTTGAGATATAGTATAGACACTACTAAATTAAGAAATACTGGTTGGAAACCAGAATACAATTTGGAAATAGGACTTAAAAAGACTGTTGATTGGTATGTTAACCATCCAGAGTATTGGAAAAAACTTAAAGAAAAACTAGACAAAAGATATATCAACGGGTTCTGGGGAAATAAATAGAATAGTAAAAATAATTTTTGTGAGGTGTCGTATATGAGAGGTGTCATTTTAGCAGGGGGACATGGAAAGAGATTACATCCTTTAACGCTAGTTACCAATAAACATTTATTACCAGTTTACAAAAAACCTATGATTTATTATCCCATTGAAACATTGGCTAAAGTAGGTATAAAGGAAATTCTTATAGTAACATCAGGAGAATACTTAGGACATTTTTTCAGACTCCTTAAAACTGGTAAGCAATGGGGAGTAAATCTTCATTATGAAATTCAGGAAGGAAATGAAGGTACTGGAGCAGCATTGTTATGTGCTGAAGAGTTTGTAAAAAATGAAGACTTCATGGTGGTTCTTGGTGATAACATTGTTATTGAAGATATTAAAAGCTTTGTTGACGATTTTGAAAAGGAAAAAGAGGAATTTAAAGCAAAAATTCTAATCACAAAAGTAGACAATCCTCAGAAATATGGTGTTATTGAGTTTGAAGATAAAAGAGTTACAAGATTAGTGGAGAAACCTAAGATTCCTTTTTCAAATTATATAAATACAGGTTTATGGATCTTTCAACCAGAAGCTTTTTCATTACTTAAGGAATTAAAAATAAGCTCTCGAAATGAATATGAGACTACAGATGTTTTAAATCTTTATGCGGAACAAGGTAAACTTACATATGGCATACTTAACTCTGAGTGGACTGATGCAGGATCATTTGAACAACTTTACCAGGCAACTGCTTTAATGAAAAAATTAGAAGAACAAGAAATGAAAAAGGAGGAAATAGTCCTTGAAAAAAATATTATTTATTAATTTTCCAGTTTCAGGACACGTAAATCCTCAGCTTAATCTCTGTAGAGAGTTATCAGAAGAAAATGTAAAATTAGTTTACTATACTTTTGATAAGTATTTTCCTAAATTTGATGGAATAAACAATATAGAATTGCGAAAATATCCTGATAGTTTTTATAAATATTATAATGAATTAGCTGACGATGAAAGTCTTCAATCAAAATTTATAGCTTTAATATATGTATTCTATACATTTACAGAAAAGGTACTTCCTTTTATTATGGAAGAAGTAAATAAAGAAAAACCAGATCTAATTATATGCGATACCCTTGCTATTTGGGGAAAAATCGCTGCTCGTTATTATAAAATCCCTTATGCGTACTTTTATAGTAGTTTTATGGGGGATTCCACTATGATGAAAAAAACTCCTACTTTTGCGTTTGATTTAATTAAAAGTGCAGTATTAGATTTTTCATTTGTACTTAAATTTAACGCAATCATAAAACGAATTGAGAAACAATATGGTAAAATAGTAGATAAGCCACAGGAGATTATGGCTCATCAAGGAAAATTTTCTATGGTTGTGACTTCTAAAGAATTTCATCCAGCTGGAAATGAGTATCCCGAAAATGTAAAGTTCATTGGTCCTGCTTATGTTGATCGTAGTGAGGTTCCAAACAATAAAGATACTATATTCATCAGCTTAGGAACTATTACTACTAGTAATACATTCTGGGACACTTGTATAGATGCAGCCAAAGATCTTGGTTATAAGGTAGTGGTATCTTTTGGTGGTAACAAAAATAATAAAGTGAATACTGATAATTTACCAGATAACGTAAAATTATATGATAACTTGAGCCTAGAAGAGTATAGAAATGTGTTGAAAAAATCTGTTCTGTTTATATCTCACGGTGGTTTTAATAGTATCAGTGATTCTATTTTATACAAGACCCCTTTAGTAATTTGTCCAGGTCAGGCAGAACAAATTAGTAATGCAAAACTTGTACAGGCGTATGGTTGTGGTGTTCTTTTTATGGCTAATACAAAAAAACTTCAACCAGAAAAATTAAAAGAAAAAATTGTTGAAGTAATCAACGACAAGAGCATAGAAGGAAAATTAGAGAAATATCGTCAATCTTTTTTAAATTCCATGGGATATAAAAAACTGATTGAAGAATTAAACAAAGAATTTAATTTGTTTTAAAGAGGAGTCATTATGTATAAAGATGTAATTGTTTTTGCGAAACAAAATAAATTCCATCCATACAATAAAAATACCATAAATAAACAAAGGGTTTCAAAATTTCTGAAATCCTTTTTTTCCTAAGGATTATTTTACCATGATTTTACAGGAAATTCGCAATAAGATTTTTTCGAATAATATAAAGGCTCTCGGAGATTATAATGCATGGATTGTTAATGTGAAGGATTTTTACAAGTATATTGACCATATTAAACAGTATCTTTCAGATGAAGAGATACGAAAAAGCGGACAAATAAGAAGTGAACAAAATAAGCTCTTATTTTGTTTGCGTAAAGGTAGTACTCGTATTATACTCAGCAGCTTTTTAAATATGAAGCCTAATGAAATAAAATATGACTATAATGTTAACGGAAAGCCTTTTATATCTCACAGCGATTATAAAGATTTCAGTTTTAATATTTCTCATTCAGAGGAGTACCTATTTGTGGGTATAGCTAAAAACCAAGATATTGGTGTAGATATAGAAAAAATAAATCTGAAACGGAAGCATTCTCTTATAGCTGGAAGTATATTTTCTCCTAAGGAGATGGCTTTATTTAATAGTTATAATGAATTAAATAAGGTACGCTCCTTTTATAAAGCTTGGGTGCAAAAGGAAGCTATTAGTAAAGCTCTGGGCTTGGGTATTTCAATAGGATTTAATACATTTTCCGTTAATATCGATCCTAATTTCAATGATGAGCAATATAGTATAAACCTTGACAACTTAAAATATCCTATTAAAATGAGCGTAAAATTTGATTGTGACTATTTTTTATCAACTGCAGTAGTAGGAAAACAAGATTTATAAATTACATAAGAAGGTGAAACACATTAAAAATAATTTTATTAAAGCGAGTACTATAGAGAGTGGTTTCTGGGATTTTGACGGCAAATTAGGATGTAATACCATGTATCTTATAACTCATGTAAAAGATAGTTTTAATTTAGAAATTTTAAAAGAAAGTTTAAAGTATATTGTGAAGGATATACCTATTTTGTCTTGTAAAATGTCAAAGGGGTATTGGCGGGATAAATGGGAACGGATTGAAAATTTTGATATTAGTCAAATCATTCAAACAATCAGAGTCGATAAAGATTCTTTTTATGATAAAGCTTATTCACAATTTGTACAACTAGTGGATAAACGAATAATTTTAGAAAATGAACCGCCTTTAAAGGTAAAAATATTTTACAATGAAGAAATTGAAAATAAAGTTATAGTTTTTTGTATTCATCATGCTTTAGCTGATGGTAGAGGAAGTTTTCAGCTTGTAAAATTAATTGGAACTTATTATTATACGCTTTTTAATAATAATAAGTTAGTACCACAAAAAAATTATCGCAAAATGTCAAGATTAATATTTTCCTTTAATATGATTACTATCATAAATATGATTCTTCTATGCTTGAAGGGTTTGTTTCAGCCCAAATTATCCGATTCTTTTAAACCTTTACTTGAAATGGATAATATTAATAATAAAGGCAACGGTGAAAGCATCGAAAGAATCATATTAAGCAAAGAGAATATAAATAAAATAAAATCCTTTTATAAAGATTTTGATTTTACAATAAATGATATAATTTTACTTCTTACCACAAAATTGATGACTAAATATAATATGATATTAAAAGAACCTTCCTCTTGTGTAGGTGCAGCATTAGGCATTGATTTAAGGCGATATTTAAAAGAAGATATATTAAGCATAACAAATTATTCCGTAATGGAAATGTTTATAGTATATAATACAGAGACAAATGATTTACCAAGAATGGTTGAAAAACTTAAGTCTCTTAAGAAAAGGCCATTTGGTATTGGATTAATACTTCAAATCTTTTTATCAAATATATTTCCAATTACCGTTCAGAAATATATCTTTAATAAATGGGCGAAAGAGTTCATAATAGAAGGGTCGGTTCGCATGATGCAAACGACTAATGTTGGAAAGCTAGATGATTATGCAACGCCCTTTGGGGATGTGGTAGAAAATTTATCTTTTGTGGGACCCTCGCCAAGGTATGGATTTCCAGAAGTCAGTGTCTCAGGATATAAGGATTCACTAACTATATATTTTACAAAGTATAATGATGAAAATAACTTAACTAAAAAAGTTAAAAATGATTTTAATGAATTGCTAAACGAAATTCTCGCCCAATAGGAGGTAAAACATTATTAATTTAAATTCAATCATAATTAAACTGAAATTTAAATTATTATTTTTATGGAATTTAAGTTATATGGAATATTTTAGGAGGAGATACGATGGATATTTTAGTAATTGCAACACATCTAGATGATGAGGTTATCGGCTGTGGGGGTGCTATATTAAAGCATATAAGTGAAGGTCATAATGTTTATGTATGTTTTCTTTGTGGTGGAACTTCTGCCCGTTATCCGGATAAGGAGCTTGTGGAAACTCGAAGGAATCATGCAAGGAAAGTAGGTAATTTATTAGGAATAAAGGAAATATTTTTTTGTGATTTTCCTATTATAATGCTTGATACAATACCACAATTAGAAATTGTATCAGCTTTAGAGAAAGTGATTTATCAAGTAAAGCCTCAGGTTATTTATACTCATTATAGTGATGATATGAATTCTGATCATAGGGTTGTTTATAATGCTTCAATGGTCTGGTGTCGTCCATCTAAAACCCCTTTTTTAAAGAAAGTTTTATTTTATGAAATATTTGGATCAACTCGTAATTTTAATCCTAATTATTATATATCAATAGATAATCATGTTGAAAAAAAATTAGAAGCACTCTCTTTGTACACAACAGAGAATAATGTACAAACAAGAACTACGGATACAATAAAAAAAGCTGCTCAATATAGGGGTGCAGAAATCAATACAGACTATGCAGAAGGTTTTGTTGTATATAGACACATTGAGTAATAAAAATAGTTAAAAAAGGTCACTTAATTCAGTGTTTTGTTTAAACTTTTCAAGTTAAGGAAGGGGTGAAGTTTTAAATGAAAAAAAGAGTATTAGTAACCGGTTCAAATGGTTTTATTGGTCGAAGTTTTATTGAAGGCTTTGATAAAAATATTTATGATATATATGCTCTGGATTTTCAAGATGAGTTACATAAGGACATTGTTGAGATAAAAGATTATTTTTCTGTTGATATAAGTAAACCCTTCAATTTAAATGAGGACTTTGATGTAATAATTCATTTGGCAGCTTTAAATCAAACTAATATTAATAGTAATTTTTCCTATGAGCAATTCAGAAGTGTAAATGTAAATGGAACAAAAAATGTAATGAATAGTTGCAATTTCAAAAAGTTTATATTTTTTTCTACAGTCAATATATATGAAAAGTCTGCTGATCAAGTTGATGAAGATTCTCCGTTAAAACCTCTATCCGTGCTATCATTTTACGAAAAGTCAAAATATGAAGCAGAGTTAGTGTGTAAAGAACATATCGAGAATGAAAAATTAGTTATCCTGCGTCCAGCAAATGTAACAGGAATAAAACAAGAAAATAAAGCTATAGTTCCTTTTTTCTTTTCTAGGGCATCAAGGAATGAATCCATAGAAATTTTTGTTCCAAAAAACAGAAGGATACAGCTGCTGTCTGTGGAAGACTTATTCAAGGCAATAGAAATTATAATTTGTAATGAGCATATATATGGAACCTTTAATTTATCTAATAAAGATAATATTGAAGTAAGAACTCTTGCGGATAAGATTATTACACTATGTAATTCTCAATCTCCCGTTATGTGTACCAATGATAGTCTAGAAAATTATTCTGAAATTAATTCAGATAAAGCGAAACAATTATTAAATTGGCAGGCTGAGAATTCTATTGACACAATTATTAATGATTATGCAGAATTTTTTTACCAGAATAAATAATTTGGTACATAAAAGGAGATAGTCTATGGATGAAGAAAAAATTATAGAAATCATAGAGCAACATTGTGAAATAAAAGAAGATAGGAAATACTTAGCCTGTGCAGAGGCTTTTCAAATTGCTAAAGAGCTAAAAATAAATGTTTCGATTATTGGGAAATTGTGTAACCAACAAAGAATAAAAGTTAAGAGTTGTCAGCTTGGTTGCTTTTAATGTTTATAATGTTAAAGCATGCTTTGTTAACATAATTTTATGATATGGAGGATAGTACTATGGCATATGCAGAAAAAACTGTTTTCATAGAAAGACAGGTCACTGAAGTGTTTCAGTTTGTTTTAGATGGTGAAAATAACAAGCTTTGGAGGCCTACAGTTAAGGACATAAAAAGAATGGAGGACAAGCCAGTAGGAGTGGGCACGGTTTTTATTCAGGGAATGAATGGGCCAAATGGTATGAGAATAAATGCTGATTATGAGATTATTGAATGTGATATGGATAAAAAGATTGTATTTAAAGTTCTAAATGGTCCGTCCTTACCAATAGGTACTTTTAGTTTTGAAACGCAAGACAAAGGCACTAAAGTAACCTTTTCTATGAATGAAGCTAGTGTAATAGATCCTGCAAGAGATCACCATCTGCAGAAGGTGGTAGATGCTCTTACAGGTCTAAAGGAATATTTAGAATCAAGAGAATAGTTTGAGTTAAAGAAAAAATGGTTAGTAGAAAGGAGAAAATTATGGCTTTCTTAGTAGAAACGGCACAGTATCTTCCAGAAAATATCATTCATAATAAAGACTTGTCTCAATTTCCTGAAAAGTATCAGGAATTAATTGCTGAAAAAGCAGGTATTCTCTCAAGAAGACATGTAACCAATGAATGTACATCTGATATTGGAGCTAAAGCGGTTCAACTGCTGATTGAAAAAGCAGGTATTGACCCAAAATCAGTTGATGCCTTAATTTGTGCAACATCCTCACCAGATAGAATTCAACCTGCTACTGCTACTCGTATTCAAGAACTTTGTGGTTTAGAGAAAGCTTTTGCTTTCGATATTAATTCTGTTTGCAGTGGAGGGGTTTATGCTTTGAAGTTAGCTTCTGCATTAATTAATGATGGTTTACAAAATGTAATTGTAGTTGCTGCGGAAGTGTATAGTAAAATCTTAAATCCTAAAGATATTTCCACTTTTCCATACTTTGGTGATGGTGCTGGGGCAGCTTTGGTATCTAATCAAGGTGCATATGAACTAGCAGACTTTATTCTTTTTTCAGATGGAAGTGGAGCAGATGTAATAAAAGTAGCTGCTGGTGGTACTATGTTGCCAGCTAAAAAAGTAGAAAAAGAAAAAGACTTTTATTTTTCTATGTTAGGAGCAGAGGTATTTAAATTTGCTTGTAGCAAAGGAAGTGAAATTATAAAAGACCTTATTTCTCGGAACTCAGTTAAACCAGATAGAATAATTACCCATCAGGCAAATATAAACATTATCAAAGAAATTGCCAAAAGAACTGATATTCCCTATGAAAATTTTTTTATTAATGTGCAACATTATGCCAATACTGCAGGTGCATCATCTTTAATTGCTCTTAACGAATGTTTAGAGGCTAAAAAATCTGAAGAGAATATTTTTCTAGCAGTTTTTGGCGGAGGACTTTCCTGGGCAGGCTGCTACCTTAAAAAAAATTAGATAAATTTAGTTTTTAATATAAAAATAATATGTAAAGGAGAAAAGTAAATGAATATATTAGAACAAGTTATTTCAATTGCAAAAGAGAACTTTAATGATGAGGAATTAAACCCTACTGTAAAAATTGAAGATGTTAATGGTTTTGATTCCATGGCTCTTGTCCAATTTACTATTGAATTAGAAACAAATTTTAATGTTGAA
The DNA here is from genome assembly GCF_014231265.1 of Clostridium sp. DJ247. NCBI lineage: Bacteria > Bacillati > Bacillota > Clostridia > Eubacteriales > Clostridiaceae > Clostridium > Clostridium sp. DJ247. Next base: position 44,979 of record NZ_JABAIW010000034.1, read on the forward strand.
ATTAATGATGAAGAAATTTCTCGTTCCTTGACTTTTCAAGAGCTTAGCGATATTCTTGAAAAAAAAGTTAACGATTCATTATAGAATCCTGAACTAAGAGGGTATAAACATGGAGTTTAAATTAATAACTAGTGAATTTGAAAAAGGGCTATTTGTAAATGAGTGGGAAGACGCATGGGAGGATGCCTTTGATCGAAAACTTGATTCTCAATTTTCTTCTTGGATATTTAATAGTAGAAACAATATGTATGCAATATTTGAAGAGGATAAAATTGTGGCAGGGTATTGTCTACTAAATAATAAAGTAGTTTATAATGGAAATATTGTAGACGGAGCACTATGTAATAATGTTTTTGTTCGACCAAGCTATCAAGGATTAAATTTATTTGTAAAGCTAGGTCGCTATGCTCTTCAAAAAGCTGCTGAACAAGGAATAAAAATTGCTATAGGAATGCCAAATAAAAATGCTGTTCCTGGGCACAGACGGGTGGGTTGGACTTTTTTAAATCAAGTTTATTTCTTGGAAAAAAGCATTGTGCCATGTTCTTCAGAAACAATATTAACTGATAATATAAAAGTCTTAAACAGAGACAATTACCATATGTATGAAGATCAGTTAGAGATGTTTTCCATGAACATATCAAGCCAGCGAACATTTTCTGTCTTAAAAGACAAAAATTATTTTAAATGGAGATATGTAGAACGCCCTTCAGTTAACTATAAAATATTCACTTTTATAGAAAATGATACTGTATTAGGTTATGTAGTATACAAATTCTATGAAGTTTCAAACAGGCTTCATATTGTTGATATTGAAGCTGCAAATGAAGAGGTTTTTTATGCATTATTAAAGCTAACTGATAGTTTTAAAGAATCTTTTAACTTAGTAAATGCTTGGAGTTCAAGTATTTACCATAACTACTTTTTAAAAGCTGGCTTTAGTTTGAGTACGGAGTATAATAACTTAATTGCTATTAGACCACAAGTAAAAGAACCTGTTCTATTAGGGGATAAGGTGAATATTGTTCTCGGAGATAATGAGGTTTTTTAATGTTGTAGGTCTTATGAATAAAACATTTTTGTAGAGGAGGATTAAATGTCTAGATCGCATTTAATGGGCATATTTTCTGGTGCTAACTAGTAATTTGCCAAAGAGTCGTAGACAAGCTTCCTCAGAACCTAAGAATTCTGTTTATACTTTACGTCATAAACAGAATTCTTGGCTTCAAGGGAGTTTTGACTCCCTCTGAAGAGGAGTTTCCTATAAGATAGGAGTATTAGAGCGGATAGTCATCGGATAAAAAATGAAAGGAGTTTTTTTATGAGAAAGAAACTTACAGTATTTTTTATTTTTATTTTTATTTTTTTAGTCGGATGCAGCAGCAGTAATAAACCACAAGAAGTTAGAACTATGGTACTAGCTACTACTACCAGTACTCAAGATACAGGTCTTTTAGATGAGTTAGTTCCTTTATTTAAAAAAGACACTGGTATAGATGTGAAAGTGGTAGCAAAAGGTACAGGAGAGGCTTTAAAACTTGCTCAAAATGGCGATGCTGATTGCCTTTTAGTACATGATAAGCCAAAGGAAGAAGCATTTATAAAAAATGGTTATGGACTCCAAAGATATGATGTAATGTATAATGATTTTGTTATTGTGGGTTCTGTTGATGATCCAGCTAAAATTAAAGAAAAGGCTTATAACAATCCGGTTGAAGCTTTAAAGATAATTAAAGATAGTGGAGCTAAATTTGTTTCCAGAGGAGATGAATCCGGTACTGACAGTAAGGAAAAAAGTTTGTGGAAGATTGGTGGAATTACACCTAGTGGAAATTGGTACATATCTGCTGGTAAGGGAATGGGTGCAGTGTTACAAATGGCAGATGAAATGAAAGCTTATACATTAAGTGATAGAGGTACTTATTTGTCGATGAAGGACAAGCTAAAACTTCAAATTGTTACTGAGAAAAGTCCGCAGCTATATAATCAATATGGAGTAATGAGATTAAATCCTAATAAGAATAAAATTAAAGAAAAGGAAGCTGATGAATTCATCAATTGGATTTTATCTGATAAAATTCAAAAGACCATAGGTGAATACGGAAAAGAAAAATATGGTCAATCGCTTTTTATTCCAAATGCTAAAAAATAGCTAAAGAACAGGAGGATTCTAAAATGTCAATGATGATAAAAGAAATACGTCCTGTTATAGTTATGTCTTTAATAGTATCTATATCTTCTACAGTTATTTCATCATTAGTAGGAATAATATTAGGTATTTTAGCAGGACTAGCAGACTTTAAAATGAAAAAATTGTTATCAAGATTATTAGAAACTTTTATGAGTACTCCACCAGTACTTATGGGACTTATAGTATATCTTATACTTTCAAGAAAAGGTATTTTAGGAGGTCTAGAGCTTTTATTTACCTCAACGGCTATGATTATAGCCCAGACCTTATTAGTATTTCCTATAATAGCAGGTCTTACTATGAGTTCAGTACAAAAACAGGGCAGGGAGATTAAAAAAAATTGTGAGGTACTAGGAGCTTCTAAAACTAAGATCGTATTAACAATAATAAGTGAAATGAAAGGTCAATTACTTACTATTATTGCTACGGGTTTTGGAAGAGCTATTTCAGAAGTTGGAGCTGTAATGATGGTAGGAGGAAATATTAAGGAGCACACAAGAGTAATGACTACGTATATAGCTTTGGAAACGGGAAAAGGAAATTTTGAAGGAGCTATTACCATAGGGGTAATACTTCTTGTTATTTCACTGACTATAAATATTACTCTTCACAAATTTCAAGGAAGTGACACTAATGAATATTGAGGTTTCAAATCTGGTGAAACAATACGGAGAAAGAACAGTAGTAAATATAGATTATTTTAATTTTAAAGAACCAGGATTATATTTGATTCTGGGATTGAATGGAAGTGGAAAGAGCACTTTTCTCGAATGCATTGCAGGATTAAATAAATCCAATGATGGAATTATAAAATATGATGATAAAAGCTTTAATGAAGCAAAGGTACAAGTTTCTATGTTACTTCAAAGACCTTATATTTTCAATGGTTCTGTAAAAGAAAATATAATAAAAGGACTCTTATTTAAAGAAAAACAATGGAAAAAAAGCTTTGAAAATTATAGTCCTTATATTAAGGACTTAGGTATAGAAAATTTAATAAACAAAAATGCAAAAAATTTATCTGGTGGAGAAAAAGCAAAAACAGCTCTTTTAAGGGTAGCTATGTTAGAGACAAAGGTAACCTTGTTAGATGAACCAACTGCTAGTATGGATTTAGAAAGTACATTGATTGCTGAAAAGTTGATAAAGTCTATGGCTGTAAGTGGTAGAACTGTAATTATGGTTACTCATGATCTATATCAGGCAAAAAGAATAGCTGATTATGTATTATATATGGATAAAGGTAAAATTATTGAACATGGAAATAGAAAAGAATTTTTTACTAATCCTTCAAATGAAAAAGTAAAAATCTTGTTAAACATAGGGGAAAATTAAAAGGATAAAGGCTGCAATTATAAATGTTAGTATTTTTAAGGGGCAAAAGTCTAAATGTGCAAGATAGGGGGGTGCTAGTGTATGGACTTTTATAAAGTGGCATCAGTGGAAGAGGTAAAAGATATTATTAACTCTAATTTTTCTCTAAACTTAGAAAAAGAACTAATAGATCTTAAGCAGTGTAATGGTAGAATACTATATCAGGATATTACTTCACCTTTAAACATTCCTGGCTTTAAAAGATCTATGGTGGATGGTTATGCAGTAAAGTGTAAAGATGTGCAGGGAGCTAGTGAAAGTATACCATCTATGCTTGATTTAAAAGGAGAAGTTACAATGGGTAAAATGTCTTCTCAAGCATTAGAGTTTTCCGGCGAATGCATGTATATACCTACTGGAGGAATGCTTCCTAAAGGTTCAGATAGTGTAGTTATGATAGAGTACACTGATAAAATGGAGGATGATACAATACTTGTAAATAAATCAGTAGCTTTTGGAGAAAATGTATTGGATGAAGACGAAGATGTAGAATTAGGAGAAACTGTGCTTAAAGGAGGGACACTACTTAAACCTTATAGCATAAGTATGCTGTCAAGTTTGGGAATTATTAAAGTACCAGTGTTTTGCAAACCAAGGGTAGGAATAATTTCCACAGGAGATGAAATTGTATCACCAGAAGAAAACCCAAACCCAGGTCAAATTAGAGATATTAATTCATATCTTTTATATTCTTCTGTTATTGAAGATGGTGGAGAACCAATTCTTTACGGGGTTATAGGTGATGATTATGAAAAATTATTGGAAGCTGCCCAAAAAGCTCTTGATGAATGTGATATAGTTCTTATATCCGGGGGAAGCTCAGTGGGAAAGAAGGATCAAACTGCAAAAGTTATTGATGCACTTGGAGAACCAGGCATACTTCTTCATGGAATATCTATAAAACCGGGTAAGCCTACTATACTGGGTAAAGTAAAGAATAAACCTATATTTGGATTACCTGGACACCCATTGTCTTGTGCAGTAATTTACAGAATATTAGTTAGATATCTTTTGCAGAGAATAATGAAGCTTGAAGAAGTAGAATATGCTATTCCCTGCAAATTCAGTATGAATTATCACAAGGCTAAAGGAAGAGAAGAATATCTTCCAGTTACTATTGATAATAAAGAGGAAGAGTATATAGCTATACCTATCTTAACTAAGTCTGCAGCTATTAGTGGATTTACTAAAGCTTGTGGTTATGTGAAGATTGATAAGAACGTAGAGGGAATTCTTAAAGATCAAAGAGTATATGTTTATAGATTTCAGAGGTGATATTATGGCACAGAAAATATATTTATCAAATTATGAATTTAAAGAAGCACTAGATAAATATTTAGATGAAATAGGTTATTTATTCCTAAATAAAGAATTAGTAAATACAGAAGAAAGTCTAGGTAGAGTTACCGCAGAGGCAGTATATTCAAAAATATCTTCACCTTTTTACAATTGTTCTGCTATGGATGGTATTGCTGTTCATAGTTCAAAAACCATAGGAGCATCTGAAAGGCATTCTCTTACGTTAGAAGAAATGAAAGATTATGTTGTGGTAGATACAGGAGATCCAATTCCTAAAGAATATGACTGTGTAATAATGGTAGAAGATATAATTAAAATAGATGAGAATAAAGTTCAAATATATAAAAGTGCAACACCCTGGCAAAATATACGACCATTAGGTGAAGATATAGTAGAAAATCAGCTAATCATTCCTTCTGAGCATCTAATAAGACCTGTAGATATAGGTGCAATGATAGCCGGTGGAGTAAATATCATTGAAGTTTATAAAAAACCTTTGGTAGGTATTATTCCAACAGGTACCGAACTGGTGGAACCAGGAAGTGATCTTAAAGTTGGAGATATAATTGATTTTAATTCTAGAATATTTAGTGCTCAAGTTATTGAATATGGAGGAATACCAAAGAGGTACAGTATAGTAAAAGACGATTACCATGCTCTGAAAGAAACTTTAGAAACAGCGGCTTTAGAGTGTGATATTATTATAATAAATGCTGGTTCTTCAGCAGGAAGAGAAGATTATACCAGTGAAGTGATTTCTGACTTAGGAAAAATTTATGTACATGGTATAGCTATAAAACCAGGAAAACCTACTATCTTGGGAGAAGTTAAGAATAAACCTGTTCTTGGCATACCGGGATATCCTGTATCAGCTTATTTTATAATGGAGAAGGTTCTTAAAACAGTGATAGAGGGTTATCAAGGGTTAAAGCCAAAGGAAACACAAATGGTAGAGGCAATTTTATCAAGAAGAGTTATGTCATCCTTAAAGTATTTAGAATTTGTAAGAATGAAGCTTGGATATGTGGGACATAAGGTTATTGCTACACCACTGTCAAGAGGGGCAGGTGCTACTATGTCACTTGTCAGAGCGGATGGAATTTTAGAAGTCCCGCAAAATGTAGAAGGTATTGAAGCTGGTACCAAAGTACACATAAGTCTTATGAAGGATATGGATGAAATAAAAAATACCATCGTGTGTATAGGCAGCCATGACCCAATATTAGATATGCTTGCAGATATACTTCATGTAAAAAGCAAACATTGTTATCTATCTTCAGCTCATACAGGAAGTATGGGAGGAATAATGGCACTTAAAAATGGAGAAACGCATATTGCTCCAATTCATCTTTTAGATATGGAAACGGGAGAATATAATGTTTCTTACATTCAAAAATATTTAAAAAATAAAAATATGGCTTTAATAAAGGTAGCAAAGAGAACTCAGGGACTTATGGTTCAGAAATGGAATCCATTAGAACTTACAAAACTTTCGGATATTTCAGAGAAAAATGTAAGATTTGTAAATAGACAAAGGGGAGCGGGTACAAGATTACTTTTAGATTATTATCTAAAAAAACTAAATATTTCACCTGATAAAATTAATGGCTATGAAAGAGAGGAATTTACCCATCTCTCAGTAGCAGCAGCAGTAGCTAGTGGAGATGTAGATTGTGGCCTTGGTGTCTATTCAGCAGCGGAACTGATGGAACTTGATTTTATTCCAGTGTGTAGTGAAGAATATGATTTTGCAGTACCTGTAGAGTATCTAGAAATGGATATAATTAAGGCTTTAATTGATGTTATGAAAAGTAACGAATTTATAAAGGAACTTGTTAAACTTGGAGGCTATGATTATTCAGATATAGGTAAAATAACATATATTTAAGCTATAACTAAAAAAGAAGCTTCCAATCCAGGTTTTATAAACACTTCCAAAACTTATATCTAATATAATTATTTATTAGATAAAGTTTCGGAGGTTTTTTATTTATAATAAATAAAAGGTGCATTATTTTTCTTCACTTAAATTAAATGCGCTCTAAACAAAAATAAAGTCATAACTCCATAATTTTTATATGTTATAATAATATGTTATAATAGAAGGATTATAAAACTTAAACTACTGGAGAGAAAATATGTTAACAGAAGATATGCTATTACAAATATTTAATGAAGAAACCACTGGTAAAAACCATGCCAAAGGGCAAAGAGTTCTTAATAATGACTTAGTTTCTTCTATAGATATTACCAGCGAAGATAAGCTAATTTGTATAGATGGTAATGTGATTTCAGAAAATCTTTTTAATGAATATAATACGAAAATTGAGATGGATGCAGAAAAGAAAAGTATTTTTTCTACATACTGCGGTTGTTTGGATTATGAACAGAATGAGTTTAAAAAAAGAAACTATTGTTGTAAGCATTTAGTGGCAACCTTTTATAAAGCCTTAGAGGATCTAGCTAACCATCCTCTTTTAAATCAGAAGGATGCTCAGGAGCACAGCATATTTAAAAATAAAAATAATGTTTTATCCATGCTCCTAGGAGATGAAAAGCATAAGAATGAAATAAAAATAGAGGTTTATATAAATAAAAATCAATGGAATGACAATATTACAGCTGAGTTTAAAATAGGACTTAACTCCATTGGTTCCAATAACCTTTATGTTTTAAAAGACATTAATCAGTTTTTGGTGGCTTATTACAATAATATTCCTATAAACTATAGTAAAAATTTCACTTTTCATATAATGAATCATCGTCTAGGCACTAAGGATAAACGGCTTATTACTTACATTGAGATGTTAAAGGAATTGGAGAAAAACTATAAATACTCTAATAAAAATGGAGAAGGCTATGTTAATGGCAAATATATAAATATTCCTAAATATTTAGTTAGGGAATTTTTTGAAGTTATAAGAAAACATAGAGTTTATTTAAATGAAGGATTCTTTTATAGAGCTGTGGAAACGGAAGTTTTACTTGAGGCTCCAGCCATAGAATTTGATTTGAAAACTATAAAAAATAATTATGTGCTTAAATCTCCAGGAGGAATGCCTCAGGTTTTAGGCTCCAAAAATGATGTTTTTTTGTATGGTTCAACTATATACCTTCCAGACTATGAATTTTGTTATAAGATAAGTCCATATCTTAAGGTTTTTAACCAAGCCAAGGTTGTGACTATGGAAGGCTCAGAGGAAGAAAATATATTAAGAAGGCTAATTCCTGACCTTAATCTTTTGTCGCCTAAGGTTACTCTATCAAAGTCTATAAAAGACAAGATTGTAATGGATGAGTGTCAGTTTAATTTTTATTTTGATAAGGAAGGCAAAGATATTACACTAACAGTAAAGGTTGAGTATGGACAGTTTGAGTTTAATATCTTTGAGGAATGTAAGGATAAGATTATATACAGAGATTCTAAAAAGGAAGTACAGGTTATTGGTGTGCTTAGAACTTTAGGTTTCCAGGAGATAGAAGGAAAGTTCTATTTTTTAATGGGGGATGACTATATTTTTAGATTCTTTAAAAGTGAAGTAGAGAAGCTGCAGGAAATAGGAGCAGTATATTACTCAGAAAACTTTAAAGGTTTAAAATCCATTGGTACTAAAGGCATTAAGGCGGATATTAAATCTGGTAAATATAATTACTTTGAAATGGACTTTAAAATAGGAGATATTGATCCTAAAGAAACCTCTGATATTTTAAGGGCCTTTAGGGATAATCTTAAATATTATAAGCTTCCAAGCGGAGAATACCTTGATTTAGAGGAATTAGAGCTTAAGAAGTTTTTAAAGCTTTTAGATGTGGTTTCTTCTAAGAATATAGATGATAATCATATTGAAATATATAAGAACAAAGGAGCTTTCATTGATAACTATTTAGAGGAAAATGGTATTAGATATATAAAAGGAAAAAAAGAGTTAAATGAAATAAGAGATAAGTTTAAGAATATAGAGAAGCTAAAATTTAAAGAACCAGTAGATTTAAATGGAAATCTAAGAGAGTATCAAAAGGTGGGATATAACTGGTTTAAAACCTTAGACTATTTAGGCTTTGGTGGAATCTTAGGAGATGAAATGGGTCTTGGTAAAACTCTACAAACTATTACTTTTATATTATCTAATAAAGGGAGTAAGTCCTTAATTATAGCTCCTACATCATTGATATATAACTGGATAAGTGAATTTGAAAAATTTGCACCTACTTTAAAAGTGGCTGCTGTTAACGGGTCAAAAGAACAAAGAGAAGACATAGTTAACAATATAGAAAACTATGATGTAGTTATAACAACTTATAATCTATTGAAGAGAGATTTAGAAACTTATAATACCATGGAGTTTGATTACTGCATATTAGATGAAGCCCAAAATATAAAAAATCCAAACTCTCAAAATGCCATAGCTGTTAAAGGTATAAAGGCAAAAACAAGATTTGCTTTATCGGGTACACCAATAGAAAACTCTCTCATGGAGCTGTGGTCCATATTTGATTTCATAATGCCAGGATATCTATATGATGAAAAGAGATTTAGTGTAAGATATCACAAAAAACTTAAAGAAGGTCCAGAGGTACTTGAAGAGCTAAATAAGCTTATAAAACCTTTTATTCTCAGAAGAAGAAAAAAAGATGTTATAAAAGAATTGCCTGATAAGATAGAAAAAACGTTAATGGTCACCTTAGATGATGAACAAAAGAAAGTATACAAAACCTATGCAAACTATGCAGTGGAGCTTATTGAAAAGAAGGTAAAGGATGATGAGTTTAAAAATAGCAAAATAGAAATACTTTCTTATATAACAAAACTAAGACAATTGTGCTTAGATCCCACTGTATTAATGGACGATTATAGCGGTGGGAATGGAAAGTTGGAAGCTCTAACAGAGCTGCTGAATAAAAGCATAGAACAAGGACATAGAATATTGATTTTCTCTCAATTTACATCGGTTCTTAAAAATATTGGAAAAAGAATTGCTGCAGAAGAAATATCCTTTAGTTACCTGGATGGTTCCATATCTTCAGAGAGAAGAATGAACATAGTAAAAGCTTTTAATGAGGGTGAAAACTCAGTGTTTTTAATAAGCTTAAAAGCTGGAGGAACAGGACTTAATCTAACCTCTGCAGATATAGTAATTCACTTTGATCCTTGGTGGAATCCTGCAGTAGAACAGCAGGCGACAGACAGAGCACATAGAATAGGGCAAAAGAATGTAGTTGAGGTTATAAAAATTATAGCTAAGGGTACCATTGAAGAGAAAATACTGTCACTCCAAGAACAAAAGAAAAAGCTTATATCAGAGCTTATGGGAGATGAGTTATCCAGTGGAGAAAGCTTTACAGCTTTAACTGATGAGGAAATATTGGGATTGTTTGAAATGTGATAGGCGAAAGCCTCTGCAAATTTTTTTGCAGGGGCTTTTTATGATGTGTCTAATATCATAAAACAGTGCATTACATGACATGGGTAATTTGTTTTAGTTTTCATGTTAGTTTTAGTTGTAAAAATTATAGAAAAGATAAAAAGAATATTTTTTATACTCTTTTTTCAGAGAAATAACATTGGGTATTTTTATTAGTTAACAGTAAAATTAACTAATTGGGTATAATTCAATGTAGAGCCATTATAGGCTTTGAAACCTGGGTCAATTATTATTTGATAACTATTACCGCTTACAAGATTTGCATCAAAAAAGACGTTTCGTTTCTCTGGATCCAAAGGACTTCCATCTCCCAGTTTGTATAAAGTTATTGGTATAGTGGTTTGGGTAGTTGTGTTTTTAAGATGTACGTAACTTTGATTGTATGATGTATAATAAGCGACATTATGATTAAATTGAAGTTCTATATGTTGTAAACCAGAAGCCACACTGTTATTGTTAACTAGGGATACGCCAGGTGTTGCAGTTTGGCCACTTATTGTGCATAAATTTGCATCATAAAAGTACAGTGTAGGGTCACCACCAGCAAGAGCTGGAAATGCAAACAAGCAGACCATTAAAAGAGACGTTATATAAGTAGATATTTCAGTATATATTGATGAGGAATTTTTAAAATTAATTTATGCAGCATAGGATGTTACCATATTATGGAACATTTAAATAGTTTATTAGAAAGTCTTAGTCTTAAACTATTTACTAGTGGCTTAATCGAGTAATATCCTATGTAAAATAAATTAAATGTAAAAGTTCCGTACCTATATAGCGGTATAGAAATAAATCTAAGCATATTCAAAATTAAACAACAGACTTTATAACATGTTTTGCAGATATGATACCATTTCTGTTTCCTTGTAAAAATAGTAATATATACTTAGTAAATTTATTCAAAATATTATTAATGGAGGTTTTAGATGGTGTCATATTTTGCTTCTGAAAAAAGATATGAAGACATGAAATATAACAGATGTGGTAACAGTGGGTTAAAACTCCCTGCTATTTCTTTGGGGTTATGGCATAATTTTGGAGGAGTAAATGCTTTTGAGAAAAATGGAAATTTATCTATATCTTTATATCCAAATCTGTTGGATATAAAGATCCATTAGTTTTCTCAAAGTTGTTTAAAAAAGTGAAAGGAGTATCTCCAAGAAACTTTCGTAAACTTAATATTTAAATTGCTACACTTATTCCATTATAGAACAAATGTAGACGGTCTAAAAGGTTTTCGCCCATGGTGAAGCAAACCCCCATGTGAATTAAGTTCTACTATAAAAATAAATTTTAAAATAATATTATGAATAATAAATTAAAGAATTATAGTACATTATAATCTATATAGTTACAAACAAGTATGTAAACTATATCTGGCGTGTCAATATGCTATATATTAAGAATTAAAGAGAATTTATAAGAATAAATAATATAAATAAGGGGAATAACATATATATAAATTACACTATATATTAAAAGATGATAAGATAACATTCGTTGCTTGATGAGGCAGCAAACACAAGAAAACTTATCAATATAATATCGCGGGATGGAGCAGTTGGTAGCTCGTCGGGCTCATAACCCGAAGGTCGTAGGTTCGAGTCCTGCTCCCGCAACCAAAAAAGTATTGACAAAGATTTAGCTTGTATGATAACATATAAAAGCTGTGAACTAAGCAGTAAATTATTCAATAGTACAACTGTTAATTGGTAATGAATTACTAGTTGACAAAGTTAAATGACTATGATAAGATGAACAAGTCGTCAAAGAGCGACCGATCCTTGAAAATTAAACAGAGTGAGATAAGAAAACTTATCTATATAAATAAACCAGCAATTCTTTTGAGCTACTAG